>JBIICJ010000142.1:0-2917 GCA_044238965.1 Micavibrio sp.
CATCCGCGCCGGGCGCCACGAAAAGCACGGCGTCAACCGCCGCGCCGTCGTCGGGCGCAGGCTCAACCGGCGTAAAAACCGGTGCGAGAAACACCTCACCCGCCAGGAGCCCGGCCTCCTCGGACGTGGCCTCAGGCGCAGGCGATGCTTCGGGTGCAATGGGGCCGGCCTGATCCACCGGCGCATCCACCCAATAGTGGTTTCGGATGAGGGCGGTTCCGGGCAACGGCATGCGGCGGTATCCGCCGCCGGCAAACAGCGGCGAGAAGTCAAGCTCGAGCCCGGTGCGGTAGTCTTCGGCAATCAGGTTCAGCAGGTGCAGCCGGTCCGCACCCCGGGCCTCGGCCGCTGTGGCAATGCGCTGAGCAGCCGCACTCTGGCGTGGGCCGCCGCGGCTTTCCGCCGCCGGGGCGGAATGGCCCGGCGCTTCGCCCGCCTCCGCCGCAATGCCCCTGAGCGCGGCCAGCAGTTGCGCCTGGTTTTCGACGACACATGCGAAGCGGCAGCGCTGGTGGGTGCGCCCGGTGAGCAGGGTGAAGCTTGCATGGCCGAGATCGGCAGGAGGGTCGATGCGCGCCAAGTGCGCAGCCAGCCGTTCCGCCGTGCGCGCCAGTTGAAGCGGCGTGCGGCCTGAAACGACGAAGAGATGCCCCGTGGCCTGCGGCGACGCCACGGCATGGGGCGGCACATGCTCGACCACAACATGCGCATTGGTTCCGCTGAAGCCGAATGAACTGACGGCGGCGCGGCGCGGGCCATCGGTCTGCGGCCATGGCCGCGCCTGGCGCGGGACGTCAAAGGGGCTGTCCTGCAGTGCCAGCAGCGGATTGGCGGCCTCGAAATGCAGCGACGGCGGTACAAGGCCATGCCGCATGGCCAGCAGAACCTTGAACAGTCCTGCCGCGCCGGCGGCAGCGCCGGCATGGCCAATATTGGTCTTGATGGACCCCAGCATGACGGCGCCGGGCGCAGCCGCGCCCTGCCCCGGCTCACCGCCCGCGAAGGCCCTGGCCAGAGCGCGGAATTCGATCGGGTCGCCCAGTTTCGTTCCCGTGCCATGCGCCTCGACCAGTTGCACGCCGCCGGGGCCGATGCCGGCGTCGCGGTGCACCTGGCGGATCAGTTGCTCCTGCGACAGGGCGCTCGGCGCGGTGAGGCCGTTGGTCGTGCCGTCCTGGTTGACGCCGCTGGCGCGGATCACGCCATGGATGTGATCGCCTGCGGCAAGCGCGTCATCAAGACGCTTGAGAACCAGCGCGCCCGCGCCTTCACCGATGACGAAGCCATCGGCGCGCCGGTCGAAGGCGTGGCAATGGCCGGTGGGCGAGAGCATGCCCGCATTGTTGGCCGCATCGAACAGACGCGGCGTGCACTGCACGAACACGCCGCCGGAGAGGGCGATGTCCACCTCGCCCGCCCGCAGTGCCTGACAGGCCATGTGGACTGCCACCAGGGCGCTCGAGCAAGCGGTGTCAACCGCAACCGCCGGGCCCTTCAGATCGAGCGCATAGGCGATGCGCGAAGGGATGACGGAGGGCGCATTGCCCCAGAAGGCCTGGGGCGGCGTCTTCGCCGGAAACAGGTCGCGGTAATCGCCATCGCTGCACCCGGCGTAAACGCCGCATCGCAGGCTGGAAATCGCGGCGCTGGCGTAACCGGCATCTTCCAGTGCCAGCCAGCTTTCCTCCAGGAAGATCCGCTGCTGCGGGTCCATGTGGAGCGCCTCGTTGCCGGCGATCCGGAAGAACAGCGCGTCAAAGCCCGCGATGTCCGGCAGAAGGCCCCCATGCCGGCCATAGCGAGGCGCGTCGGCATAGCGCGCGGCGAGGTCCCAGCGCGTGACGTTGCTGACAAGGTCAGAGCCAGACTCGAGAACGTGCCACAGGGCGTCGAGGTCAGGCGCGGCGGCAAAGCGGCCGCTCATGCCGACAATGGCGATGCTTCCCGCCGGGGCCGCTGCAGGCGCCGGGGCCGCTGCAGGCGCCAGGACCAGACCCGATGCAGGCGCAGCGCTTTCGCGGGCAGCGGGAACAGGCTCCGGCGCGCCGCCATGCAGCAGCTTCGTCAGCTTGGCGTCAATCTGCGCCATGGATGATGGCGCAACGTTCACCCGCCTGCGGCGGAGGCCCGGCGTTCCGCCAGCGGTGGCAACAGCCACGGGCGCCGGGGCGGCCGCAACGGCGAGCGCCGCGCCCTGCGACGCAGGTGCCGGGGGCGAAAGCGGCGCTTGCGGGGGAAGTGCGCGCAATTCCCGCTTGGCTTCCACCGGAAAAGTCATCAGGGCGCGGTGGCCAGGCAGCAGCGTCTGGTGTGCGGTGGCGATCTTGGCGATGAACGCGCCATCGTCATGCAGCGGCTGGGTGATGCGCGCCATCGTCGCGTCCGAAATCCTCCGCTCACGGACGAGTTCACGCCCGGCCTCTTCCGTGGCGCTCAGGATATCGGCGACGCGGTCCTTGCAGAACGGCAGCGACATGAGCGTGCTGCCCGTCCGGTAGATTTCGGCGATGGGCTCGAAGCAGCGGATATAGTTGCGGAAATCATCGAAGGCGGTGTCTTCGGGGCTTCCCGATACCGACAGGAAGGCCAGCGCAGGGTGCGCGGCTCCCGGTGCGGGGTTGTAGGAACCGCCAGCGTCCTCGCCACTGAACGACACATAGGCGGGAAGCGTGCGTTCAAAGAACGTCTTCAGCTTGGCAGTGATGCTGTGGAAGAACACCGGGCTCGCATAGACGACGAGGTCCGCCTTCCGCCACTTGGGCAGCAGCTCCTGCGTCATCGCGTCCTTGATGATGCACAACTCGGTTTCATTGAACCGCTTGTTGAAACAGGCGAAGCAGGCCGTGCAGTATTCGATTTCGTAATCATGCACGTTGAAGGATTCGACCTCGGCGCCCGCGTCGCGCATGCCCGTCAC
>JBIICJ010000162.1:0-2910 GCA_044238965.1 Micavibrio sp.
TTTTACCGTCAACTGTTTTAGATAATCTTTTTCTCATAGGTCAGATATTAGTAGAAAGGGAAAGAAAAAAATCCGACCGAAGGGAGGAATAAGAAAAGAAAATAGTCAGTCGGTTAAGACTGACTATTCTATGAAAACCAATGAAGAAGCTCAGATTCCCCATTGGTTATCAATCACTTACCAAGCAAGATTGCCTAGTGCTTTGTATCTGTCTGAGTTCAAAGTCTCAAGCATGATACCTTGTGGTGTAAAATCCTTACCTGCAAGGACATTCTTGACAATTGCTGGAGAGGCTCCTGAAATCAATGCCACGTTAGGTGCTTTCGCATTAACTGGTACATTACCTTCCCGTCCTTTTACATTCCAGAATGCAATTTTAGGCGCAACATAACCTGCGTTCTCATACATCATCTGTATGGTCTCGTAGTTAGTTTTACCCATCCATGCAGGATCAAATTCCATATCACTGATGATAAGGATTGTGTCAGGCATATCAGATTGAGGCAAACCTGCGTCTTTAGCTTTGTTTAAGATTAACTCAAATGCAGCCAACAAGTTTGTATTCATTTCCCAATGTGCACCACGCAATTGACGGAATCTGTCAGCTACGTTACCTTTCAGTACCTGTAACTCAGGCTTCTCAGAGAAGGTCAAGAAAGCATCTTTAAAGATACTCTTGTTTCTCTCAGACAAATAAACGCCCAATGATATAGACATTTCCATAGGCAGACCAGACATAGAACCTGAAGTATCACACATAGGTAAGAAAGAACCTTCACCCACATAGTCAGGAAGATTATTCCATTGGGCTATGATAGAGTTTGAGTTTTCACCTTTACAGAAACTCTGATACAACTGATAAGGAAACACAGTAGAAGAGTTTACTTTAGCTTCACCTTTGATAGCCTTTGTAATGAACTGACTGAACCTAGATTCATCATTACGTAAGAAAGCTTTCTTGTAGCGTTGAAATGCTTGTCCAGGAACGTGAGAATAATTGATATTCTGCCACTCCTTATTACACATATCTGTCTCTACTACTTTAGTAAGGCCTACTAACTTCTTCCTAAACTCCTTAGGAGTCATTTTAGCTTGTTTGTGACCGTGGCTAAACCACTCACCTCTACGAGGCCACCACTTAGCTAACAATCCTTTGTTAGGATTCTCGTCTAACTGACGCACAAGCCAATCAAGATTGTCTGGTGTAGGTCTTTCAAGCTGAAATACATCTTTCCAATAGCCATACTCAGGAACTAGGACTATTAACTGGTCTACTAGTTCTTCGTAAGGGATAGATTTGATAAGATGCTTCATAATGATTTGAAAGAAACGTCTCTCCCCTGCACCACCTCTAATATCACGTGCCCAAAATAAACACTTGATAGCTAATACAGGATCTTGGTCAAACGCTTTAACAAAAACGTTAATGATAGATTGCTCGGTCATCTGTCTAGATGCACCAGCAATAAAAAACATGTCTACAACTGCATTTAGTGAAGTTGAGTGTGTCACAGCTCCGTTAGCGGTCTCGCTGTCGTGCTGTCTCATCGCATTAAGTAGATTACTCATTTTTTGGTTGGTTTGTTTTTAGTTTAGTTTAAGCTAATCCTTGCTGGGCCGATTAAAGCATAACAGGGTACAAGACCCAGCGCAGATTAGTTTTAGTTGATGATTTGCTTATATATGTCTTAGAATATATTAGCTGTAAGTACCCTTTACTTTAATTTGTACCAAAGACAGGACTCGAACCTGTATCAATGCAGAGAGCGACTCCACAGCGTCACCATTGCGCCACTCTGGTATAAAAAACAAACTCTCTTGTACGCTCACCGTACTTTTAAATTTTACTGAACATAGTTTACTGTTCACCTGTTGTAGTGCACTACAGAGCAGGGTCCATCACATTACACTTCGAGGCATGCATCTTATTGGGTAGCTACTCCCATAAGTCGAAGATTGTCTTTCAACGGTGCTAATCCGTCCTATGTAAGAGAGTTTGTTTTTTGTCGGAACGCTAGGAATCGAACCTAGACTACGAGCACCCAAAGCTGAAGTACTTGCTGTGAGTAACCATCTGGTTACTATTTACGTGTGCTACCATTACACTACGCTCCGAAATACGGGCTTCCATCTTTTTTCAAATGTTGCAAGTTTGATTTTAAGATTGCTGTTGAAAGCCCTAAGAAGGTCAGGTTCCCGTTAACGTGTCAAATTAAAAGTTTGATGTTTGTTAAGTTGCTGTAAGGAACCTTTAATATCTTTTAACTTATGCTATTATGTGAAAGAACTAGTCTACAAAGATAGCAAAAAGTTTAATTAGTAGCCCGTAGCAGAATCGAACTGCTCTTTCTAGGATGAAAACCTAACGTCCTAACCGATAGACGAACGGGCCATAAATGTTTCCCCTATTGCTAAGGGAAACAGATATATGAATTTTAACACTCTGACGCTATGAGAACATTACCAGATAACCAGTAAAGTCAGAGTATAAAGGAAAAGAAAAAAGAAAGGCCTATAAGGAAGAGATTAGTTAGTCCGTAAGATTGTATAGCCGCTTAAATGGACTAATCGCACACCATGGCTACTGTTAACTAACTCCCCTATATAGAACAAGTAACCATATATAGAGATATAAGAGTAGCCTATAGAACCGTATATAACCCTATCTCCAGTTTATCTATATTAAGTCGTTGTCAGTTATCTTAACCTAATGCTATTTAGAGTTAAGAGATAATACTATGGGGGGATGAGTCCCCATCTCTCTAATGCATTCATTATCAATTAGTTATGAGAATCAATTCTTTGCTTTTTGCTGTAGTTTAGTGCACAAATATGCAATTCTCACAGGTGTAATTAAGCATTAAGATGCAAGAGTAGTTACTTCTTCTCTATATAGAGAGACATGTAATT
>JBIICJ010000135.1:0-2909 GCA_044238965.1 Micavibrio sp.
AATTCAACATTTTAGATATGTATATTAGAGAAATACCAGAGCAATACAGAGAAGAAATAAAGGCTATAATGGAGCGTCAAAAAAAGATGCTCTATTTGCCCTTTGATGACCGTAGAACGCTATTCTATTACTATTATAGGTTTATCTATGTACTAAGGCAGGGTGAATCATTTGAGGCTAAAATAAATGAAGACCTTAAATGTGGTTCTTGTATTGGCAAGGTTATTAGTTACTTCAAAAAAACAGTCATAGAATGGTAGATAACGTAAATAGTAAAAGGCGTAAAAAGTGCAATAGGGACTTTATAGAGTTATTAGATTTGGATATTAACGAAACCTTAGAACGCAAAAAGCAAGATGTATCAATTCAAAATATTATTAGCTATTTGATTAGGCATAATGTAGTAAGGCAGTCTATCGTTCACAGGTACGTTGTAATCTTTACCTATCCAAATTATTTAGAGATGTATGGAAGTAAGGATAAGGCGGTTCGACAAATGGCTAAAGAATACCCTCTGGAGGCTAAAGCTATATATAGTATTTTGGCTAATCATTACGCTTACTTTCACCCTAACAAGATAGAGTTCTAAAATATTTTTAAAAAAGATTAAAAAAAAGATAACAAAAGTTTTGTTTTCTGAATAAGTCGTTATATATTTGTTCTATCAAATTAACAAACACACAAAAACACACGGTCATGACAACAGCAACTATCACAAAAACATTATCTAAAGTAAATGCTCAACCTTTAGAATATTCTTTAGGATTTAGAAGGTTAACAGTATTGCCTGTAAGAGTTAGACAAAATATAAATTTAGCTTGTGTTTTAAAAGGAGAAAGCAATAATAATTCAATGTCAGAATTTTTAAATAATCTTACAGAACAAGAATTTATAAACTGGTTAAGACTTGCATAATAAAAAAAATATAGGTTTGCGGTCAACCTGAAACCGCCTTACATTTTTTTACTTTTAAAACACACTTACACATGAAAAACACACTTTTTGCCCTTATGCTTTTGGTTACATCTGTAGCCTATGGACAGACTTATTACGCTGTACAAGTTATGTCAACTGAGAATCCTCACTTAATTAAAAAGGATATGGTTGTTAAGGATACCTGTGACGTTCCTATGATTGACTTAGTAGCTATCAATAACAGAATGCGCTCACGAATCCTTTACGTTTTTGACAACAAGTCAGAGCAGTTAGTTAATCATGCTGAATGGCTTAAGATTTATCCTGATGCTTTGCTTGTTACTATGACTGAGAAGCAAGTTAAGGCTTTGAGAAAGCTATTTGATAACGTACAGTAAATAATAGTCAGGTGGCGGAATTGGAAGACGCTAAGAGTTTCTTTAATGAGGCGGTCTTAGAGTAGCTGACACGCTTAGATACGACAAGGTAACTACTCATACAGGTTCGAATCCTGTCCTGACTATTTTAAGAAGAGAATCCGCTAGCCTCTGATTTATTTCAAGCTCACTAGATAACATGAATGATTACATGTGAGGGTAGTAGACGTACTATCGTAGGATAAATAAGTGTATAGCCACAATTTTTGTAAACCTATAAGTTTACTAATTTCATAAAAAGTAAAACTATATTTTAACATGAGCAGAATAATGATAAACGGTATCTGGTACGTTCCAGAGATAAGTTCAGAACTTGAATTAGTTGAGTACGAAGGATGTACATGCGATGACGAAGAGTATTCCTATGATGCAACTATTTTAAACAATAGAGAAGATAGCCTATCAATAGAAATTATTGAGAAGCGTACCGGCAAAAAAAGCTACTTTGATAATGTTACTTGGATGCAGGGAATACTACACGGTCATCCTGAATGTTCTGCAAGCGCTCGAGATTATTTTACTGTTAGCGGTCTAAATACATTTATTCAATTTCTTAGACAATTAGAAGATAAAGGCTGGCTATGAAAACCTACATTGTTTACTTTGAGATATTCGGCAAGAAAATGAAAACAGAGGTCAAGGCTCAAGACCCTGCAAAGGCACGTCAACAGGTTATTGATAAACTGATATTTCATAAGGTCGAAGTAAAGGATAACGGATTTGATGTACCAGATATTTTTAAAGATATATTCAATTTATAATTATGACAGATAAAGATAAAATAGAGATATTAAAAAACTGTTTTCACGATGTTATTTGGATGGCTATTCGTTACGCTCATGGTCGACATACCTACTCCCCTTCAATGGTCAGAGATGCTATTTATGATTTTAAAAAGGTCTTCCCTGAATATGAGTTAAAACATGATAGAACTATTGAGGCTCCAAAACCTGAATGTTTAAATGGGATAGCATTTGAAAGTGATTATTTACATGACTTATTTAAAAAAGACATAGAAGAATTTTAGTTTAAGTTTAGTTAGAAAGTTGGTTTTAGTGATTACCTCTGTACGAAAGTGCAGGGGTTTTTTGTTTTATACCATATCGTTAACATCAACGAAATGGTTTATACTAAAATCTTTATTTTTTAGAATATTGCTCAATTAACTTTGTGTTCAAAGTTTACACAATGGAACAAATCGATATAATTGGAGCAATAGATAGTTATTCAGATGCAAACGCTAATAACCTAAGAGCGCAACTTGAAACGGCAAACGGTAGCGATGTAACTCTTAACATAGCTTCTGAAGGTGGCTCTTACTTTGAGGGTCTTACTATGGCTTCCATGATTTCCACTTACAAAGGTAAAACAACGGCTAAAGGAATAGGAATTGTAGCCAGTGCGGCAACGGTTGTATTTTTAGCTGCAGATGAAAAGATACTTACTAAGAATAGTTTCTTTATGATTCATTCTGCATGGGCAGGTGCTGAAGGAAACGCTAAAGAAATTAGTAAGACAGTCGAACTATTGAGCAAAGTAGATGAGCAAATGGTTAAC
>JBIICJ010000138.1:0-11610 GCA_044238965.1 Micavibrio sp.
GATTTTAAATCTTTATACGCTTCAGGATTTTTCTTCATATCATTGTACTCTTTCAAGAACTTTTGTCTACGAAGAGTGAGCTCTCCTACATCCTGTAATGATTGTTTAAGATCTACTATTTTGTCATCAATTAATTTTTCATCCATTGATTCTATAGTAGCCATTGCTTTATCATAACTTTCAAAGTTACCTTTAGCAACATCTTCAACTATAGATGAAATATCTATTCCTGTACTTAGAGATAAATTAGAACCTACTTTAGGAATACGTTGATCATAGTCAGCTATTTTTGTAGCTGCATAAACCATCTTATCCATTACTGCAGGAGAATACAAAGGCTCACCATTTTTACCAAACATTCCTCCATAACGAAGATTCAATGATTCATATAAAGATTTAATATTTTCAGCTGTATTTTCTAAACCATTAAGTCTCTGTATGTAAGCTTGTTGAGTGTCTCCTTCAAGAGCTTTACCTTCACTTACCAATTGTGCAAATCCTTCATCACTTGATGCAAGCATTCTAAGTTCTTCAAGATCACTCTTTACAAGATCCATTCTACCAAACTTAATCCTAGGAGAAAGATAGTTAATTATATAATCTGTTTCTTTATCCTTGCTCTCAAGAATATCTCCAGTTTTTAATGTTTGTTCTCTTTCTTGTTGAAGAACCACTCCTCTATTTACAGAGTCTACGGTTTCTTTAGTAAAATCAGATAGCTTAAATTTATTAAACGCAGCAATAGCTTCTGCTGTATTTCTAGACTTTTCTCTTTGTTCTCTAAATGTACCTCTAGCTTGCATTAATGATCCAGATAATCCTCCTATGAGAACATTCTCCATACCCTCATTTGTTCCTAGAGTTTGACTTACACCTTCAACAACACTTGTCAAAAAGTTTGCAGTAGGGTCTCCTTCATATTTTTTATTGTAATAATCCTGAGTTCCCACCTGTATAGCATACTGAGCACCTTCTTCAAAACCTTCTGATATAGAGAAAGTATAAGGTCTTATCTTATTTGCAACTGATAGAAGTTTACCATACTTTGGTGTTTGTTTAATAAAGTTTCCAGCAGCATCTGTAGCAATTTCATTTATTTCTTTAGTGAGTCCATTTATTACATTCTTTTCAGCCTTATATGAACTTCCTAATATCTTAGGGAATTGAATATAGTTTGTAGCAGTAAGAAGAGCTGTATTTAAGAGAAATGAAGAATTACCAACACTATCAGCTAATTTATTAATCTCTTCAAGATCCTTTCCTATTGGAGCCATTCCTCCATGAGATTCTTTATATTCTCTAATCTTATCATCTCTAAATTGATTAAGATTATGATATGCTTCAAACCCAGCCTCACCTGTTGTAGCAAGTCCTGCAACTAAAGCTCTACCACCAGCATTGAGAGTTTTGTATGAAGATAGAAATTTATCAGAAAGACCTTTAACTTTTCCATAAGTTTCAGCCACCTTATTAGCAGCAAGAAGAGCTTCTTCTGTAGCAGCTAGTGTCTCAGCAGCTTTTCCTACAGAGAACAATCTTGCTGTAAGAGGGAGAGCTTTTAACGCTGCTGAATATAATCCTCCAGATAGAGCAGCACCTGCAGCAAAACCCATATTCTTTACTATACCATCCCAAAGAAAGTTTGCTGAGAATAATTTTGTAGGAGAATACCAGTTTGCATTTCTCTCAGCAGCAGTGTAATAGTTAGGAAGTGTATCTTCTAGTTTTTTGTTATACTCATCTAATTTTCTATTAAAATCATTATCGTAGAATGAAGCAGCTCTACCATCAGCTCCCCATTGAACTAAACCATTAACAAGTCCTACAGTTGATTGTAACAACGTAGTTCCTGTAAGAGAAAGTCCTTTTCCTAAAGAATTCACCATTTTAGAACCCCATCCTTGCCCTTTAGCATACATCTCTTCCATATCCTCTCCAGGAAAAATCTTTCCATATCTTCCTGTACCAGGTAGTGTATCAGCTGAAACATTTGTAAAATATGTTCCTTCAGGCTTTTGTAAAGAAGCCAATCTTTGAGACATTAATTCATAAGGATCTATTGGAGTTTGATTACCATTTCTTAAAGATGAAGTATAATCAGGTACTATTGGGGCAATTGTTCCTTTTAAATTTACTGGCTTTATTTCTTCTGGCATATATTATTTTCTTTGTAATAATGATTTGATAAAAACATCATCAACTAATGATGGAAAATTCTTAGCTTCTTCTGGTGTAAGTCCAATATTATAAGGAACAAGTTTCCAATCATTGTCACTTCTCTGTACATAGAGTTTAGGGAAAAGGAGATTACCTGATCCTGGAACAAAGTCCATAGCAACGTTATAATTTTTAGTTCTTGTTTGATCATCTTTTACAAATGCAGTGCTATATGCATCGTCATCTGTATACATGTGTGATAGATTAGTACTGCCATAATTAGAAGCATTGATAGCAGATGAAACTTCATTTATAAATAATGAAGGTGCTTCTTTTCCTGTTATAAATTTATAATGGCTCTCCATAATAGGTTTAACTATTACACTACCATCTTTTTTTGTAACTTGTAAATTGTATGAATTTTTTCCATATCTGCTTGCAGCAGGATCAATATTTATTTGGAACTGTGAACCATCTTCATTTACAGCTTTTATTAAATCTTGATAAGAATTATCAATACCTATGTAATCACTTGCAACATTTGTAAGTGCTGATTGTAAATGTTCTTTTTGTTCAGCTTTATCTTTATATAGAGTGACTCCTTTAGGTACACCAACTTCACTAATTCCTTTGTAATATTGTTCTTTTAGAGTCATTGTTTTTCTAAACCTATCATCTCTTATTACGTTTATTGCTTTTTTAACTTCTGAGTTTTGTTTTAAATTATTTACATCTACATTAAATACAAGATTAAATGGATTCATATCTGCTGGATCCATCTTCTCTTGACCTCTAAGTGATCTTTGCATACTTTCAAATCCTGCAGTTCCATATTTTTTTATAAGTCTAGCTTTAGCTTCATCAGATTGTTTTTTAACAAGATCAGAATCAAAAGATCCTGGTATAAATCCACCTTCCCAATCATGATAAATAAACTTTGCAAAATCAAAAATATCTTGTCTACTAAGAGTTACATCTTGTCTTCTCATCTTACCCATCCCTTCAGCTTCACCCCCAAGAACTGCTTTTACAGTTACAGGTTTAATATTAATCTGGCTTAAATCTACAGGTGTAAACCCTAGTTCATTAGCTCTAGCAGCAAGTGTAGCTGCCTCATTATCCATCTTCTTTTTGTTAATACCTATTCTGTTTCCTAATTCATTTATTGCTCTAAAGTCATCAACATATTCAGCACCTAGAGATTTTCCTTTAGTTTCATTATATCTATCTGTAGCTTTTTGTCCTTGATAAACAACATAGTCATTATATGATTTTCCAAGTTTTTTGGCATATGTTGCTATTTGATTTTTCATCTCATCTTTAGTATAAGACTTACCTGTTTGAGGATTAATATTTCCAGAGTTTTTAGCCATCCAATCAGCTATTGCTACCTTTTCGTATAACTTAAACTGAGTGTCCATATCATCCTTCAATCCTTTTTCAAATTGATCAGTAAAATATAAAGGATCAGTTATATCGTTTATTCCAAGATCTCTAGCTGCTCCTGAGTAAAGACCAGCTCCTGTAGGTTTTCCATTCTCATCAACAAGTCCTTTTTCAAATAGAGCTTTCCATCTCTCTTGAGCCATTTCTTCTGCATCATGAGTTTGTTGATAGATAAATTTATCTTGGTTAAGTTTGAACTCATTTTGTTGAAGTTTCAATCTTTCTCTATCCATCATCACTTCTACAGCAGGATTCTTACTATACTTTGTATAAGTTTCCTTTGTAGAGAACACATTAGACATGCTGTCAAGAAAGTTATTTGTATAAATACTTCCTTTAATAGCATCAAGATCTCCAGATCCAAGCATGCTATCTACACCTTGCCTTCTTTTAGAGATGTCAAGATCTATTTTAACAACAGCCTTTTGAAGAAGATCTATATCATCCTTAGATCCTCCTTTTGTTTTAAGTTCTATAATTTTATCTTGTATTAATTCTTTTTTTAATAATGAATTTTTTTGATATTCTTCAAACCCATCATTTAACATTTTTGAAATATCATCTGCAGATTTATTCTTTAATTCATATCTACCAGTGATACTCAACTGTCTATAGTCATTAGCATCTAGACCACTTTGAAAAGCTTCTAAAATTTTATTTTTATCCTTTCCTTTTAATAAAGTTTCAGCCATTACATCATTATACTGTAATTGACCATTCTTAAGAATAGGATTACCATTTAAGTCTGTTTGAAATAACTGTTGTACAATAGTGGAATCTTCTCCTACAGACTTAGCAATATCTTGAAGTTTTTTAAAAACATCTGTATAAGGAACATACTCATCACTAAATGTTGCTCCAGCTTTAGAATCTTTATACCAATTACTAACTTGTGATGAAAACAAATCTTCATTTGCAACATTAGACTTTCCATTTTTCCTAGCTTCCTCTATTGCTTTTTGTTGTTTTCTATACCAAGCTGTTGAAGCTACAGAATTTTGAACCACTTCATCTTTTCCAACTTGTCTAGCCATACCTCCAACAGAGTTAACTAATTGGAAGTTAGAGAAGTCTCCAGCAGCATATGTCCTTAAATTACTACCAAGTTCATCAAGCTTAGACTGTAGATAGTTCTTATCTACATCCCTGATTATGTCAAGACCTGCTACTCTGTCTATTTCACCTTGTATTTTCTTATACCCTTCCTCATATTGGGCCTGCTTTTGCATACCCACTTTTACCATAGCCTCAATAGGAAGCTGTGATACGTAGGGGTTAAATTGGGTTATTGCGTCTGTAAAACTTGCCATGTTAAATTAAGTTAGCAAATGTAATTAAAAATAATAAGATTACCAAAAACTGTAATGGTTTTCGGTAATCTTGTATAATTGAATTCGTTATAAATTTTTGATTGCTCTTACAATCTTACCATTTCTTCCTGAATCCTCACTCTTCTTAGATTTCTTTTTAGTTCCTTGGAAGTTACCTTCAGCATCATATAAAGCTATCCAATCCTCAGGAATTCCTGATAAAGATGTACCACCACTTTTACCTCCAGAAGTAGAGAACTGAGCAAGAGGATTCATGTTTATAGCTCTACCACTAGGATCAAATCTATACTTATATAGATTTTCCATTATACCTAATGTCCTGTTTTCCAACTTGTTCTTAGCAATCTTATCAGCTACAGACTTCATAGCTTCTAGAGCTTGTTGTTTTGTTTTACTCTTAGCTTCTTCACCTCTTACCATCTGTGTGTCTAGGATCCCAAGGTTCTTAAGCTGAGCATCATTTAGAAGAGCTCTGTTTCCTTCATACACTCTTTGTTTCTCAGCTTGGTTAAGTCTAAACTGATCAGCCAACACTTTACTATTAGCTGCATACTTTTGAGCTGCTAGAGCAGAAAGAGCTTCAGGGTTATATCCCATTTGTCTCTGGAGAGCATTGAAGTCAGCTTGGTTAGCGTTTAATTGGTCTTGTAGAGATATATCCATTGGTATTCCTAGATCTGGACGATATAACTGAGCTTGTACAGGTTCTAGCTGATTCATAGCAAGAGCCATCATTTCAGGATATGTCTGTGAATAATCAAACTCTTCTTGATCTGTAGGTCTTAGGTATTCAAGAGCTTGATTAACATATGGCATCCAGTCAAAAGGTTTCTTTTTATATAGATTTTCATCAAATGCATTTCCAGTAAGCTGTATTGGATCAATTGGTACTTCTGATGGAAGAGCTTTTGTAACAGTTACTTCATGTCTAGCTCTAGTATCAAATTTTTTTCCTGTCTCTCTAACAACTTTACCAGCTTTATCATACTCAGTTCTAGATCTATCTTTATGAACAATGTAATAAGATCCATCATCGTGTGTAAACTTCTTTTCACCACTAGGAAGAGTTTCCATTTTAGGTTCTCCTCCTTTTACATTCCTTTTACCTTTCTGAGCTTGAGGAATGTATTTACCCCATTTAGCTTGTTCTTTCATAGCTTCTTTGTCTATTTTGTATTTACCTTTAGCAAGAGCATCTGCATCTATACCATACTCTTCTGCTGTTTCATTAATTGCATTCTGTACAGAAGAAGCATTTGATTTCCTAAGAGCTGCTTCTTTAAGTTTCATATTAGCTCCCTGTATTGTAGCTTGGAGAGCATCAAACTTTAATTTATCAAACGGTGTATAAACCTCTAGACTATCAAGTTCATTTGTAGCTTTCTCAATAATCTTGTTCTGTTTAGCCTCATCCTTACCAAGATCAGCTACATAGTTCTTGAACTTCTTACCTTTAGCTTTCTTATCACCTATTTGATCTAGGAAGTGGTTAGGGATCTTTAGATTACCAAATACCACCATATTCTTTTCTCCTGTTTGGGGATCAATCATTTCTGTGGCTGGTTCACCTCTTTCAACTTCTACATCAGCATCAGCATCTCTAGATCCATACTCAGCATAGTCTGTATAGCTGTCATGTCCACCTTCACCATATTTAACACCAATACCTGTATGTCCATTACCATCAGATTCTTCATGAGACTTACCCCTGAACATTACAGTTTCTCCTGTACCAGGCATATATGGATTGTAAGAAATAGGTTCTGCATATCCACCCCATGTAGTTTTAAGTTCACCACCTAGGGCATATTGATCTTGAGGGAATATGTTGTTCTGTGTAATACGTCCACCTGTTCTCAATGTATCCATCATAGGATCTCTCTTGAGAAGATCTTGCATATCGTATTCTCCAAACTTTGTAATCACTTGTGGTTGCCAATCGTGACTCACCCAACCACCTTCTTCCATATACATATTGTTTCTTGTCTGTATAGCCTGAGCTCCAGATTGAAATGCTGCCTTCTCAAGATTTTCTCTTGTTCTCTTTTGAGCAGCTTCCATTTTTCTTTTATTCTTATCAAGAAGACCACCAGTGATTGTACCAAGAGTTTGACCAATAGCTTTACCAGCTGCACCACCAACACCTGGAGCAATTATATTACCAGCTGCTTCACCTACAGCACCACCTATATCTCCACCTACATCACCTCCTGCATTATCTCCTGTAGCAGCACTACCAATACCTGAACCAAGTTGACCTATTGCATCCCAAGGTAATCCTCCACCAGTTTGCATTCTATAATATCCACCTTGTCTGTATTGCTTAATAATATCACTTTCACTCATAGGCTCATATCCAAGATGAGAATAAAGATCTCCAGGATTGTACATGTTCTGTATCTCTGTAGGGTTACCACCTATTTGACTAACTGTTGTACCATCTTTAGCCAAGTAGTTTGTACCTACACCATAAGAAGGAGATAGTTGATTAGGTTGTACTAAAGCATCTTCTGGTCTTACATATCTACGTTTAATTTGTTCTGGTCTTGAGCTAGCTGCCTGAAGAGTGAGATCACTAATCTTTGCTGTAGATTCAGCACGTTTTCTCTGACGCTTTTCTTCTTTAAGAGCTTGAAATCCTTCATATAGTTTTCCTGCAAGACCAAAGTATTTAGAAATATCTTTTGTTTTACTTGGTTTAACTGCATTTTGTGATCCAGCTATTTGTTGTTCAAGAGTTCCTGTCTGATTAGGATCCATTATAAACATTCCTTGAGCATTGCCTCCAGGCATTGTAGGCATTGATTGTTGTCCTGTAATACCTCCACTTCCAGCTGTCCAATCAAATGCTCCAGAAGGTTGAGCATTTAATCCTATACCACCACCTGGAGGATTAGCAATTTGCATTTTATGAACTTTCTTACCTGTTCTTCCAATTGATGTACCAACAGACATTCCTCCCATATTAGTTTTAGCAACATCTATATCTACATTATCTCCTTTTGCACCACCCACTATACTACCAAGTTGGTTTAGCATCCCACTAATATCAGGACCACCACCACTAGCACCTTGTGATTGCTTTTGTAGTTGTGCTTGTTTATAAGCTATATCTGCTCTTTCATCATCTGTAAGCCCTGTTACAGATTTATCATACTTACTGTAGATATCTCTATGATTAATAAAGTCAGGCATTGTGTTTGGAGCATCACCACCTATATATGCACCTATTTGTGCTATAGGAGGATTACCAAAGTCTGTAAGCTGTTTAAGTTTTTTAGTTTCTCCACCTTTCCTCTGTTTATAGTTTTTATTCACTGTAGCTTTATATGCTTGTGGAGATGAATGTGTAGAGAGGATCTCTGGAACTGTAAGAGGGCTAGGTTTACCTTGTGCATCAGTGGTTACATAAGGTCTGTAGTAATTAAAGAAGTAGTCTGCATAAGGTAGATGTTCATGAGCTTCATTTATAGATTTTCCTTTTAGCTCATTATACTTAGCAATATTCTTGTCTATTCCAGAAATATTCCAAAGTTTAGCATCTATTCTTGCAGAATCTCCTAAAGCCATAGCTACATCATCTGCTGATATTCCTGGAAAATCTGCTTGTAGATCTTTTGCACGCTGTTGTATTTTCTTTTTACTAGTTACATCATAACCAGAAGCTGTTAATTCTTTTGATGTAACAGGAGCGTTACTTGTATTCATACCTCCACTAACACCTCCTTTATCTTTACCACAACCAGGTTTCCAACCTTTTCCTCTACAGTTTTCCTTATCTTTCATAAAATCTAGATAGGCATTCTGGGCTTTAGGTACAGCTTTACCAATTTTAGCTTTTCTAAATTCTTTACCGTGAGCTTTTTGAAAAGCCTCTTCTGTAGGATATTTCTTGTAGAATTCCTTCTCAGATTTAACACCAGCGATTTTTAAAATTTCTGCTTTCATATTGCAAATTTAATTATATTTATCCAACCAACCACCTGTTGATTTTTTATTTGTTTTTTTGGTTTGTGTAACATTACCGTATGATCCAGGATATCCTCTTTGTGACATCTCTTGAGCAAATCTATCACTTTCTTCTTGAGATGTGAATCTTCTGTTTGCCCAGTCTTTACTTTCAGGACTATAATAACTCACCTCATAATCACCCATCTGTATACCAGGAAGTTCTATATCAGGAGTTTGTATTGTTCTAAGACTAAGAGAAGGAGTGTAAGATGATCTTATAGGTTCCATCTTTGACACCTTCTTTTTTAATGTAGGTTGTTCTGGTTTAGGTTCTGATTTTTTAGGTTGTTCTTTAGATTTTTTTCCTATGTTACTATGAAATTTATCAAAAGATTCTTGTAGTTGTTTTAATCTAGGATCATTAGGATTATATTTTTTCTTATTGTATATAACTGGCTGCACTGGTTGTTTATATATTTCATTGGCTGCTGCACCATATGTATAATTAGTATAATCCTTTTTCTTTTTTGTTTTATTTTTTAAAACTTTATTTACATATTCAGAATCTTCACTAGAAATATGTGTTTCTCCAACATTGTAAGGTTGATCAAATGCATAATATGTATGTCCTATTGGTTTTATATTAGGATTATAAATACCTAAAAATGTATCTGGACCAATATCACTATGAGTATAATGACTTGAGGACCCTGTTACAGGATCATAAATAGTATAGTTAGACTCATCTAGTTTACCTTTATACGTTCCCCAGTATTGTTTTATTCTTCCATCAGGAAGTTTCTTTTCAATAGGTTCTTCAAAATCTTTAAAGTGTTTACCTGTATTTCTATTAAATGCATCTAGTGCTTTAGGATCTCCTTTTTCAGCCATTCCTACATCATACATGTAATCATTAAAATCTTTAAATTTTCCTTTCTTCTTATCTTTTTTGTATTGATCTTCATCAAAAGACCAATGAGGAAAATCTCGTTGTAATTTTAGTTTCTTTTCATAATCCTGTTTTGTTGTTACTTTTGTTCCTGGCCAGTGCCATGGATTTAAACTTTTATTATATGTAGAAAGACTATCAGTATAAAGTTTAAGTCTTGGATCATTAGGATCGTTTACATATACAGGAGCAACCTTCCTTCCTTTCTGAGCCATAGGGTATTCTGTAACCTTCTTTCCTTTGAACTTATATTCTTGCTCAGGATACATCATCTGTGTATCTCCTTCATCAGAGATTCCTAATACAGGATAGGGAACTCCTTGCATGGTTATTTGATTAGAACCTATTTCTGTTATCTCTCCAGGATGTGCCCATTGTCCTCTGTCATCTTTAATTACACCACCTTTTTTATACTGACCTCTCCATCCTGTATTATATTGTTTATTATATTCTTGTATGTAATTTTGTAAGCTTTTAAATTGTTCGGAACTAAGATTTTCCATATTAGTAAAAGGAAAAGACTTATCAATTTCAAAAGCTTTTGTTCCTCTTGGTCCAACTAATGTTACACCACTTACACTAGGTTTGTTTGATTTAGTCCAAAACATAACATCTTGTAAATTATCTTTTCTAGAAGGTCCTCCTGAAACATTAGGATTTTTTCTATGGTAATTTAAATCTTCATAATATTTTTTAAACCAATCTTCATAGTTACCTGATTCAAAGCTTAAATTTGGTGCTGATTTAAATTGAAAATTTCCATACTCTTTACTAGAAGTTGGTCCTGGATTTCTAAATAAAAATCCATATTGAGGAACAGGATGTTCTCCAGTTGATCTATATCCATAATCTTCTAAAGGAATATGTGTTGCTTGATATTCAGCTATAGAAGCAGGATTTGTAAAATCTACTCCTGCATTCATCATATTATCAGCTTCAGATATTGTTTGACCGTATGCAGGTTTATTCATATCATAAGAACGTCCTGTATATTCTTGTTTACCAATACCTGTTTCTGGTAGTTTTCCTCTTACATTTCTAAATCCAGTATGTCTTCTATCTAAAGCCAACTTAGTTAAAGTATTTGTTTTTTCTGTACTTCTTGCAGCATAGTTAACATCACCAAGATTAAACTCTTTACCTATTAAACCTTCTTTTTGTAATCCTTTAACAAATTGTCTTCTTCCTAAATATCCTGACATATCTTTCCATTGTTCAGGAGTTATTTTTGGAAGAGTTACATTCTCTACAGAAGAACTTATAGATGATGTAGGTTTAGGAACTTCTTTATATCCTCTTAGCCAATGAGGTGTTTGTTTAAGAAATAAACCTGTTGTTTTTGAAACTTCTCTATAACCTTCTGGTGTAATCTCGTATATTTTTAAATTTGGATTTTTTAAATTAATAGGGTTTGTTGTAAATATTTCTTTATCTCCTATCCCAAAACTTTTAAAAATACTAGGTTCATTTTTAACTTCTGCTATATAACCTTGACCATAGGCACCTGGAGTAGAACCTTTAACAAAATGAGGTTTAGGAAAACTATTCCTATCACTACTTCTTAGAAATTTACTTTTTAATAAATCTTCTTTTCCTGATTTTCCAATACCTCTATATAAAGCATTAGGATCTTCTATTAATAAATAAGGATCTTGTTTTAAAGCCCAGGGATTTAATTTATATGTTTTAGAAAGTAATCCTGATTCCATAGATTGAGCTACTTTACCAGGAACTTTCATAGCACTTCCTAATGGATCAAATCCAAGAGCACCTGTT
>JBIICJ010000123.1:0-2886 GCA_044238965.1 Micavibrio sp.
GAAATACAAAAAGTGGGCGGTCATCCAATTCAACTCGATATAACCAATGAACAACAAATTAAGAGTGCTGTAGATACTATCATACAAAAAGAAGGTCGCATTGATGTGCTGTGGAATAATGCTGGTTATGGTCTTTATGGAGCAGTTGAAGATGTTCCAATTATTGAGGCACGACATCAATTTGAGGTAAATCTGTTCGGACTTGCTGCAATCACTCAATTAGTACTCCCACATATGCGAAAAAACAAATCCGGAACCATCATCAATACTTCATCCATGGGCGGGAGGATCTATATGCCACTTGGAGCTTGGTATCATGCATCAAAACATGCTTTGGAAGGTTGGAGCGATAGTCTTAGAGTTGACCTCAAGCCATTTGGAATCAATGTGGTGGTTCTACAACCCGGTGCAATCGCAACAGAATGGGGTGGAATCATGACAGATAATCTCTCACTATATTCTGGTAAAGGTGCATATTCTGATTCTGCAAAAAAACTTACTGCTTCCATGCAAAACATGAATTCCAAAAACATGATGTCGCCAACAAGTGTAATCACAAAAACCATTCTCAATATCGTCGAAACCAAAAAACCAAAAACTCGCTATGTTGTTGGTGCAATGGCAAAACCCATGATGTGGATGCGAAAACATCTTGGAGACACAATGTTTGACAAAATCCTTATGAGCCAATTGAAATGATGAATACAACAATACATCTTTCGACGATTTCAGATTTGATTTCTATGTTGCAATGCGGGCAGACTCATCACCCTTTGATTTCAATCATTGATTTCGGTCAAGTTGGACAACATTTAAAATCGGAGACAAAAATTTCCACGGATTTTTACTCAATCATGTGTAAGAAAACATGCAATCAGCAAATCCGATACGGTAAAAATTCTTTTGATTTCAATGAAGGAAGTTTGATTTGTATCTCCCCAAAACAAGTAATCACAATCGATGGATCTGATGAGTCAAATGAAAGTATGAAAGGATGGGGTTTGTTTTTTCATCCTGATTTGATTCGAGATAGTGTTCTCGGAAATATCATAAAAGACTATTCTTTTTTCACTTATGAAATGTCAGAGGCTTTACATCTCTCTGAAAAAGAAGAATCTATTCTCAAAGAATCTCTTGTGAATATTCAACAAGAATTAACAGATAACTTTGATGATTTCAGTCAACATATAATAGTTGCGAATATCGACTTACTCTTGAAATATTGTCAGCGGTTTTATGGCAGACAATTCATTACGAGAAAGCATTCACACTCTGATATTCTCACAAAGATTGAAAAGGAATTACATTCATATTTACACTCAAATGAACTTCATCGAAATGGTTTACCCACTGTTTCTTTTCTGGCTGAAAAGGTCTTTCTTTCCCCTGGTTATTTGAGTGATTTATTGAAAAAGGAAATCGGCATGAATGCTCAAGAGTTTATACATTATCACATCATCGAGGAGGCAAAAAACATTCTAAGAAACTCTAATATGTCGATAGCTGAATTGTCCTATACTCTCGGATTTGAATATCCACAATATTTCAGCAAACTGTTCAAGAAGAAAACCGGCGTTTCTCCTATCATCTATAGATCATCAAATTAAAAGTCTTTTTAATCTTTCCCCAGTCGATATCCAAGCCATGCCATTGGTAGATATGCAATAGTCAGATCAAGTATGATAAACCATGTTGGTCCTCCCACTGAAAATACCATCATTATACCACCTAGTAGAAACAGCATGCCGATACTATATGCAGCTGATATGTGTTTGGACTTTGTGAATCTGATTGCAAACCATGCCCCGAATAATGTACCCAATGCATGTGCAAGAAATGGGAAGATAAAATGAATTGGTGACATAATTGTCATCGCAGATTTCAAACCTGCCTCTGTTGAAATATCAATACCCTCTGGAGCAGGGAAGACAATCATACCTGTTTGAACAAGTAACATATTGAGTGTTCCTCCAAGTATTAATCCAAGAAGAACGATTCCGATGTCTTTAAGTAAATTCATGATTAATGAATGATGGTGATTGGAATATTCTCGGAGGAAAAACGCATCATATATATACCGGAAGGAATATCTTCAGTGGAAATAATCGCTTTTCCTTCCTGTATTTCGATGCTTCTAATCATTGTACCAAACATATCGTATAATGTCAATTGACCAAAACCTGTTTCCAAGTTTTCAATATTGATGATATTCCTTGCAGGTTGAGGAAACACTCTGACTTTAGATATTTCCTTAACAGAACTCATCACCTTCATTTTCACTGTGGTTTTTTGAGTTAAAAGTGTATCGCATTCCGTTCTGATTATCGCGTGATATATTCCTTCATCACTCGTATCCATTGCTATAATATCCAGTGTGATCTCCGCATTTATTCCAGGATTCTCCTGAGTAATTGCTTTCTCATTTCTATACCACTGATATGTGTACTTCTCGGTATTGATTGTCACACTGAGTACTGTATCCACTCCGGAAAACAACTCTAGCATAGTTGGAAGATCTTTCTTTATCTCTGGTTTTGAAGTGAAAGAAATGCTTGCAGTTTTTGTAGTGTCTTTACCACATGCTCCAAAAGTGATGCATCGTATATTCTGCATTAATTCATTATCACTTTTTTGTATGGAAATTGTATTCTTATTCTCTCCGATTATTGGCTTTCCATCAGATTGAATCCATTGATACTGAATGTCTTTTCCTGTAGCATTACAAGTGATTGAAATCGTTTCATCAAAACATGCGATATAGGAAGTATCAATATCTTGTATGATTTCAGTTTGTGGATTTATTGCCAGTCTAATAGGACCAAATACTTGTTGGAGATTTCCCTCTGTAAGTCCTTCTCCAATCACTTTCAATGAGTATACACCGGT
>JBIICJ010000174.1:0-2878 GCA_044238965.1 Micavibrio sp.
TAATCCAAGTTATCTAAACCAAATTTAATGTTTATTTTACTATCTTTATTTATTGTTTTCTCATCTTCATCAAAAAATTTTTTTAATGAATCAACAGTCTTATATGAATTTTTATTATAAGATGAAAGATAATTATATTTATTCATTTTTATATTAAAACAAAAAATTTTAAACTAAAATTTTATCTTTTTACTTTTACAAATTATAATTTTTTAATTATAATTTAGATTCTATTTATATCTATATCTATAACTTTTGTGGTTTCATAAGTATAATTTCTTCTATTGAATATTTTTCATACATTGGTAAATTCATTTCTTTCAAACTAGGTAAAAATCTTTTAACTATTTTATAATTATTACCTGTTTTTCTATTAATTTTTTCTTCTAAACATATAGGTTTAAACATTTTTTCTGACCATTTTATTAAATCTTGTTGAAAAAATTGTAAATGACTAGGTCCATACATCCATGGTTGCTGTCCAGAAGGTATTTTTGGACATCCTTGGTTTTCTATTATTTCATCTAAATTATTAAATAAAGGTTCTATATCATATGTTAGTCTCCATCCAAAATATTGTTTCATTGAATATCCATGTTTTTGAGTAATTTTTAAAACTTCATGTAAAATATTTTGATAAAATACAATCCAATGTCCTGGAGGACATTTTATTTTAGTCGATAAAGGTCGATATTTTTTTTCCATACTTTTTTGATCTTTTTCAAGAGCAAAACCTTTAGTTTCTTTTTCATCAAGATGTGTGTTCATAACACATGAAAAATATTGATCTTTATTTAGATCAAGGTTTATCCAACCTCCAAATACAATATCATCTTGAAATTTTTCTTTTAACGGAGCAATATCTCTGTGCCAACTCTCAGCAGTTGTACTTGAACCTTTAGTTCTTAATGAAAATCGATCAAAAAGTTGTTCTAAATTTCTAGGTTTTGTATTATTCTCTTGAAAACTTTGAAAAAATTTTATTGCGAGATCATTAATTTGCAACCTTAATTGACGAATAGTATTATTATGAAAACTGGAAGGATTTCCTAATGCACCAAAACCACCTTTAACTAATAATTCATTATAATCAGGTGATATATATTCTGGAAATTTTGTTGTTTCTTCTAAAAAATCTTTATGATATTTTTCTAGTTCTTTTAGATCTAAAAAAGGTATAACAGTTATTCCGTTACTTTTTAATTCATTTACGTATTTATTATCAAATATTTCTTTTATAGGCATTATAAGATAATATGATATATTTGTATATCATATTATTTTTAATTTCAATTTAAATTACAAGTTAGTTTTATAATTGAAATATTTTTTTAGGATTTTCACTTATAAAGTTTAACCTATCTTTGAACTTTTGAAAATATTTTTTTGGAATAACATCTTCTAGTTCAGAATTTTTTAAATTCCAATTTTTTAAAGTATGTAATATATGGCTGTTACACTTATCCCAGTTATCTAGTATAAATTCAAACTGTTTATCTAGTTTGGAAAAATTTGAAGAATTAATCATATCTATATTCTCTTCATCTACACTATATAAATTATTTTCAGATATAACAAAATTACGATTTGCATGATCATTTATACCAAATAAATATCTAAAATAAATAGATAATATATATTCAGATAAGTATTTTATGTTTTTCAAAGAGTTTAAATTAAATTCTTTGCATAGACCTTCATCGTTTAATTTTTTCCAATCAGTAATCCATGCATTTGAATCTATCCAAATTTTAGATTTTTGCGTTTTAATATCACCATATTTTATTTTATAAATATTATCTCCGCATAAGTTTTTATAAATAATAAAAGTATATACAATATTCTTGTTTATTTTAGTTCTTATATAATGTGGATTCGTATGAAGTAAAGAATGGACTTCTTCGGTAAAAAAAGTATCTGATAATTTCAAATCTATTTTAGTAATTTCTATATATGGAATATTTAATATTTTTTTAACTTTTATAAATAATTCTAAAATGTTATAAACATCATCGTTTTTAAAAGGACCTTTAACAAATACTATATCGTTCTTTTTAAAATTTTTATAATTATTTTTTAGTTTTGCAAAATAAGAATCTGTTTTACCTGAACCAGTTGTAATTTGAGCTCTAGTAATATATGTAAAAATATCATTTTCATTTATAAATTCAGCTTTTTTTTCTTCTTCCTTTTCTTCTTCCTTTTCTTCATCACTATCGTCATCCATAATAATTTTTTTTTTAACTACAATTTTATCTTTTTTATATTCTATTTTACTAATAAAAAATACATCATATGAATGTTTTTTGCCTCTAAAAATAGGTTCTTCTGTTATTTTATATAAATCAGAATTAAATACGACTTGAAGATTTTCTAAATTATAATTTATTGGAGCTTTTAAAACTACCAATTTCGTTTTACCCATGTCAAATAAATTTTTAATAATATCTACCACATTTATATCTCCTAAAAACAAATCTAAATTATCTTTTTTAATATAATCTGGACCACCCCATGGAGGATCAAAAAATACACAGTCCTGATTTAAATTTTTATAAATATCAATATAATCATCACAATACACATTTGAAATTTCATAACCATAAACCTTCAAATTATTTTTTAAAAAATCACAAGTTATATGATCAATTTCAACCGAATTAACATTCTTAATATTATTGTTATAAAAATCTATTGAATTTCCACCTATATTGGCCGTAGCATCAGTTATTGTTATGTCTTTAGAATTAAAAAAATTAATAATATTATTTGTAATAAAACTAGCTTCTTGCCAAGGTGTTACACTATATTTACTTTCTTTTGTTAATTTTAATAAGTTTAAATTAACATTTTGTCCTTTATTATTTCTAGGATCAAA
>JBIICJ010000157.1:0-2810 GCA_044238965.1 Micavibrio sp.
TCCTCAAGGCCCGCATGAACGCCGACCTCCACATGGCTGACGACCTCAAGAATACTGGCAAAGGCAACCTCTTCGTCGTCTTCGGCGAACCGGATATTGATCTTCTCGACGACGGCGGTGGCATGATGCGAGTCAAAGTCAACGGAGTGGATGTTTTCCATCCCAATACGGGTGAAGTCCGTAGCGACGGCCCAGATGGAATCGCCTGTTGGTTCATCGACACCGACTATAACGAAGAGAGCTTCTTCGTCCGCCACGCCTACTTCCTCGGCCAGAATGATCCCTACACCGCTTTGAAGACCACCCTCAAAGCCGAGATCGACGCCGACGCTTGGTCCACACTCAACAGCGACACCTCCCGCCCCTTCGAGAAACCCCGCTCCGGCCGCATCGCAGTCAAGGTGATCAACCACCTAGGCGATGAGGTGATGAAGGTTTTTCGGGTATAGAGCAAGGCACTTTCCATAAAACAGGACTGGGTGGCATGAATCCGCTTATTGAAAACTATGTTGATACACTTCACCGAACGCACATGGACAATGCGCGATCATGCTACCAAGCGGTTTATGGGCCCAACAGCGCCAATACGATATCACCAATTACGAATCTCATCTTCGAGTTGTTTCTCTTTAACAGTTTGTATTCTGTTGACTGGGACTCAACCTTCAAGGGAGACTCCTTAACGTTCTTCGATACTGGTCGGGATGGTCCTTCTGAACCGAAGAAGCAACGTGAGTTTATAAAAGCTTGTAAGCACCGTATCGATTCCTCGACGCAATTTGTTCTTTCGGATGCGTTCTCGCCTCTTGCTGGTCACCTAACATCTGATCGTGATTGGATGCGAGTTCAGCCAGATGATCGCATTACGACTGAATTGGGTGAGAAATTCTTTCGGGATATCGTTTGGATTGCAAACACTGCGCAAGAACGCAGTCTGTTTGCGGATAAAGTTACTTTCAAGGCGATTGATAGCTGCACTTACTTTGTCTATCTAGTCAGGAACAATATTTTTCATGGTCAGAAGAGGCTTGGAGAGATTTACGATCGAGATCACCTAAAGCGACTATCAATTTATGATCTGTTTATACGATGTGTAAACTCGATGTTTTTTAAGTTGATGGGTAAGCCAGATTCTGGCTCGGTGTACGCTCAGTATCCGATCCGACTTTGCCATAGTGAACAAAGTTCGTTCGAAATTCCAGTCGATAAGGTCGCTCACCTCGCATTCAGCAAACGAGCATTGAAGCCTTTGGATTCGTATCTTCATTGGCTTTTGTCAAGGGAATGCCTTCTTACTTCGCATTTCGATATCCCTCGCGGTATCATGTTTTATCCGTCTGCGGGTAACGATTTACTTTTCCCTTTAATCGTTGGCCTCCCCTATTGCGACGAGTTCCACTTCTTTGATCAATCTTTGCAGTACGTCGCACAGAGAGTAGTTCAGACACTGAGCAACCTCGGAGTTCGACCGCATGATGTAGATGAGACTCGTTCAGAAAACAAGGTTTGTTTGGAGTTCGAATTATTTGGATTTCGACGCCGAATTTGGCTTCGTCGCGAAGACAACCTTAGTTTTCTGAATGAACAGACACCTATTCGGTTCTACTTTCATCGAGGAGATTCGAACGGCGAAGGTGGCTCGGATCAAAACTGGGATGGGCCTCTCCTCCAAGAGCTCGTAGCTAGAGCTGATGAACGCGGACTACTTGTAGTTACGGATGGCCAGCCTGGCGGATTGACCACAGCCTGTCGAAGACGTCTTCGTGATGTATTGCTTCCAGCAGTTCACCTTCCTAACATATTCTATGTGGGAACTCTACACAAAAACGAAGCAGACTTGGAGTAATTGATGTCGACATCGGTGCCGAGGGCGATTGCGATTATTTTGCCTCCCCAGAAGGTGGAATTTCCTCTGGTTAGGCTAGCATAACCTGTTTCCTAGAGGATTCCGATTAGCAAAACACGTAGAAAATTCACTGCTGAGCAGAAGGCCGCCATCGTCCGACGGCACCTCAGAAGTCAAAAAAAACCGATCTCCTCAATCGCCCAGGAGCTTTCAATCCAACCGACTCAGATCCATCAATGGGTCGCCTTGGTCGTTGACAAGGCGGAGCGGGCTTTCGAGAAATCCGCCAACTTCGAAAGGGTTTTCCCTGAAGACGGAAGCGAAGTTAAACGAAATTAAAGACCAACGGATCAAGAAGCTCGAGGATAAGCTCATCCAAGAGAATGAGGTAATCGCAGAACTCTTGGAGGAGAACGTCAAGGCAAAAAAAGCCAATGGGGACCTTTAGAAGGCGTTTGGGTCCCACACGATGTCCGAGACAAGATTGTCGACTACATGAAGTATTGGTCTAATCGTTCCGAACTGCCGTGTAATGACTTGCTCAAGTCGGCAAAGCTGTCGACTAGCAAGTACCACACATGGGTAAAATGCTACGGAAAGATCAATTGACATAACGGCACAATCCCCCGGGCTTGTTGCTCGAGGGATGGGGAAAGCAGGCGATTCCTGACTTCCACGACAAACACCCACTCGAAAGCTACCGACGATTAACCTTCATGATGCTTGACGACAACATCGTCGCCGTCAGCCCAAGCTCAGCGTATCGAGTTGTCCAAAATTCAGGGCGATTGGAACGTAGGGGCGTGACCCCCAGCAAGAATGGCACAGGCTACATTAAACCAATGGAAATCTAACAAGAATGGCATATTGATGTCAGCTACATCAATACCAGCGGGACGTTTTACTTACTTATATCGGTACTCGATGGCTTCAGTCGATAGATTGTCCATTTGGAGTTAAGTGA
>JBIICJ010000106.1:0-2794 GCA_044238965.1 Micavibrio sp.
AAAACCCGCACCGATATCATCATTGATCAGCCGTAACGTCACTGTTTTGGGGCATCGCACATCGGTACGATTAGAACCTGAAATGTGGAGTGCGATTAAAGATATTTCCCGTCGTGAACGTTGCACCGTGCATGAACTATGTTCGCTCATTCAATTGCGCAAATTGGATATCACATCTCTCACCGCCGCCATTCGTGTGTTCATTATGCTGTATTATCGCGCGGCATCGACCGAAGAAGGGCACACACGCGCAGGACATGGTTGTTTCAACACCATGAAACGCCGCGCCAAAATTTTGGAAGAAGTAGAAGGCGTAAAGGCCAAAATGCCGAATGCCGATATCGGCATGTCTGATAACGACCAAGATGAATTTTATGATGAGGCGGTATAATTATTAGGTGTATTAAACCCGACCCATGGCCAAATATTTTTGGCCGCGGCGTTTGATTAATTTATCCGCATCCCATGGCGTTAATTCATTTAATGATTTTTCAATCTGATCACCCACGGCTTTGGTGGTGGCCGCATGATCGCGATGCGCACCACCCAATGGTTCGGCGATAATGCCATCAATTAACTTTAATCCGTATAAATCTTGCGCGGTTAATTTTAATGCGGTGGCTGCATCTTCGGCATGCGCGGCTGAACGCCATAAAATCGATGCGCATCCTTCGGGCGAAATCACGGAATAAATAGAATGTTCCAGCATGAACACGCGATCGGCGGCGGCAATCGCAATCGCACCACCCGAACCACCTTCGCCAATAATCACAGACACCATGGGCGAACGAAGACGCAAACATGATGAAATGGATGAGGCGATGGCTTCGGATTGACCGCGCGCTTCGGCATCAACGCCAGGGTATGCACCCGCGGTATCAACAAGAGAGATCACAGGCAATTGGAATTGGCTCGCCATATCCATCAAACGTTGCGCCTTACGATATCCCTCGGGGCGCGCCATGCCAAAATTATGACGGATACGCGTTTCTGTATCATTGCCTTTTTCATGCCCCATCACCACAACGGAACGACCACGGAAACGGGCAAGACCAGACACCAAAGCTTGGTCATCAGCGAATAAACGATCACCCGCGAGCGGTGTAAAATCTTCGAATAAAGCTTTGGCGTAGTCAACAAAATGCGGGCGTTCGCCATGGCGCGCCACTTGCACTTTTTGCGCAGGGGTGAGTTTGGTATATGTCGCGCGCAGAAGTCTTTCGACCTTGCCTTCAAGGCGCGCAACTTCATCGGCAATGTTTAGGTCGGCATGACCTGTCATATTGCGCAGTTCGGCAATTTTGCTTTCGGCTTCTAAAATCGGCTTTTCAAAATCCATCGCGGCCATAATCTTTTATTCCTTTTGTTGTTGAGGCGGACATGTCCCGCCTTTCAATCAGAAGCGGGACATTAGCAAAAAATAGGGCAATAGGCAAATGGGCTATGCTATTGATTTTCTTTGATATAATAACTGAAAAAAAGGCGGAAATTTCTTTCCGCCTTTTTCGTTATGCCGTTTGTCCGTGTGGGATATTAAGACGCTTTTTTGTCTTGTCCTGTTTGTCCACTGAGGGGATGTTTTTCGTCCACGGTTTTCTTGAGTTTGTTGCCCAAGATATGTGTGTAAATTTGTGTGGTTGCGATATCTGCGTGACCCAACATTTTTTGAACAGCGCGTAAATCCGCACCATTCGCCAAAAGGTGAGTTGCAAATGCGTGACGAAGAATATGTGGTGACACGCGTTCTTCATCAATTTTCGCATCACGCGCCAAGTCTTTGAGCAATTGCGCAAAGCGTTGACGGGTCAAGTGACCTGAATCCGATGTACGTGAAGGGTAGAGCCATTTTGATTGGCGACCACCATCATCAAGAGCGATGAATTGATTACGTACTTCGATATAACGTGTGAATGCTTTTTGTGCAGTTTCTGATAATGGAACCATGCGCTCACGTCCGCCTTTGCCTTCAACCATGATAAATTGGTTGCCTTCGGCAATGGCTGACATTGGCAAACCAACCAATTCAGATACGCGCAAACCAGTTGCGTAAAGTAATTCAAGCAAGCATACCAAACGAACGCTTTCCGCGCCGCCTTGACCTGCAGCTGTTTTGATCAATTGATCAACTTCACCTTCAGACAAAGTTTTTGGCAATGTGCGTGTTTGTTTTGGCGATTCGATTGTTGTGGTCGGATCATCTTTACGTACATTTTCTGACACGAGGTAACGATAGAATTGACGCAACGCTGATAAGCGACGAGCAACTGTACGTACCGCAATCTGATTTGAGTTTTGACCTTTGACGTGAATCTTACCAGCCAAATCTTGGAGGTATGATTTCAAATCATCCGTTGTCGCGTTTTCAATTTCGCGTTTACGGTTTTCACGGATATATAAGCTCACATCCGCCAAATCGCGCCAGTAGGCGTGACGGGTGTTCAAAGCCGCACCGCGCTCTGAGCTTAACATATCTAAAAATGTATCAACCCACTTTGATAATTGTGGTTTCGGCATTGCCGGGCGTCCTGGACGGGCCATTTGCTCTCTCCTTTTTATAACAAACAAAATCTATAATAATCGTTGCGTATTTTACTTTTTATACTCAATTTCTTGTGACTTATAATAATCCAGCCATCCGTTCCCGAATGAGGGATCTTACGTCATCACCAAGCCCCACAGAATAAAGGCTATCAATCGTTACCGAAAATTGCGGGGGTGACCATGATGTCACTTGCGCATTTCCAGCCGCTAATATAGCCGTTAAAATAGTTCCACCAACGTTTCCTGAGGCCAC
>JBIICJ010000006.1:0-40220 GCA_044238965.1 Micavibrio sp.
TGGCAAACCAGCAGGTATTTTTGGCGATGGCGGTTTGTTGGGGAATAGATCATCTGAGGATGATAATGGTCGCGGTGAAAATGGCGTTCAGGTTAATTCATATTTATGGCGCGCGGCATTGGATACAATTTCCTTTATGCCGATGGCATCGGCCGACCCATTTGGCGGCACGATTATCACTGATTGGTATGCTGACCCCAAAGCAAATGGGGAGCGCACAAAATTAAACGTCTTTATTTTGGGGCGTGAACTCAAAGCATCGAACCTGCGCGTCAAAGCTTTCCGTCAAACTGCCTCAGGTGGCGCGTGGAAAGATGCAACTGTGTCTGCCACAACGGAACGCGCACTTGAGGATGCTATCTTAACCCGCGCGCGCCAATTGCGCGTTGCCAAAGAAGATGGATCTTTGTTCTAAAAAATTAATTTTCTGAAAGTAAATCATTATGACTCGTTACAATGTTCGTTCCAGCGAAGATAAATGGCGCAATACATGGCGTGAGCAAAATTCGTTTGCAGTTACCGAAGATAAAACCAAACCAAAATATTATGTTTTGGAAATGTTTCCTTATCCATCGGGGCGTATTCATGTCGGTCACGTACGCAATTATGCATTAGGTGATGTGGTGGCACGCTATCGTAAATCACAAGGATATAATGTCCTGCACCCGATGGGGTGGGATGCGTTTGGTTTACCTGCTGAAAACGCGGCATTGGAACGTGGCGCACATCCAAAAACATGGACATTAGATAATATTGCCGCGATGCGCGTGCAGATGGATCAAATGGGTTTATCGCTTGATTGGTCGCGCGAAGTGACATCATGTTTGCCCAATTATTATAAGCACGAACAAAAAATATTTTTAGATTTTTTGAAAAAAGGTTTGGCCTATCGCAAAGAATCAATGGTCAATTGGGATCCCGTTGATAATACTGTTCTTGCCAACGAACAAGTCATTGACGGCAAAGGATGGCGCACAGGCGCGCCCGTTGAACGCCGCAAATTAAATCAATGGTTTTTGAAAATTACCGCTTATGCCGATGAATTATTAAGCGCATTAACAACGCTCGACCGTTGGCCCGACAAAGTGCGCACCATGCAAGAAAACTGGATTGGGAAATCATCTGGTTGTCACATGGAATGGGTAATTGAAAATTCGAATGATAAAATTGCCGTTTATACAACGCGTCCTGATACATTATTTGGTGCATCTTTTATTGCACTCGCGCCCGATCATCCGATGGCAAAACAGCTCACGGGTTCAAAAACAGGTTTTGATGAATTTTTAAAACAATGCGCGGCAGGCGGCACATCCGAGGCCGCCATCGAACAAGCGGAAAAAATTGGTTTTGATACAGGCGCGCGCGCCGTGCATCCATTTGATCCATCAATCACTGTTCCCATTTATGTGGCGAATTTCGTATTGATGGATTACGGCACAGGCGCGGTGTTTGGTTGCCCTGCACATGACCAACGCGATTTAGATTTCGCCAATAAATATAATTTACACGTACGCCAAGTTGTCGAACCATTATCGGGTGAAACAATCGACATTACCAAAACTGCATTCACTGACGATGGACGCATTATTAATTCGCGTTTCCTTGATGGTTTAACCATCGCCGATGCCAAAGCGCGCGCGATTGCTGAGGTTGAAAAACTAAAATGCGGTCACGGTACAACGCAATATCGCCTGCGCGATTGGGGTGTATCACGCCAACGTTATTGGGGATGCCCCATTCCTGTGATGTACCGCGTATCGGACGGCAAAATGATTCCTGTCCCCGAAGATCAATTGCCCGTCACATTGCCAGATGATGTTGATTTTTCTGAACCAGGAAATCCATTGGCGCGTCACCCCACATGGAAATATACAACATGTCCCGAAACGGGTGAGCCCGCGATCCGCGAGACCGATACATTTGATACATTTTTTGAATCATCATGGTATTACGCACGTTATGCCGACCCGCACAATGAAACCAAAGCGTTCGATGCCGACAAAGCTGCCTATTGGTTGCCGGTTGACCAATATATTGGCGGGGTTGAACATGCGGTGTTGCATTTGCTTTACTCGCGCTTCTTTAACCGCGTGATGGCGGAATGCGGATATTATCCCGCGGGACGCAAAGATTTATCCGAACCATTTGCAGGCCTTTATACCCAAGGCATGATCACCCATATGTCATTCAAAGACGAGAGTGGAAAATGGGTTGATGCAAAATCAGTACAAAAAGATGACAAGGGTCAATGGACATTAATTGACACGGGTGCAATCGTCACGCCGCAACGTATTGAGAAAATGTCAAAATCAAAGCGCAACACCGTTGACCCGCAAGATATTTTGGATGCCTATGGCGCCGATGCCGCGCGTTTATTTGTATTGTCAGACTCGCCCCCTGATCGTGATTTGGAATGGACAGAGGCGGGATTAGATGGCGGTTGGCGTTTCGTCAATCGTTTATACCGCGTCTTTGCCGAGAATATTGATACATTAAAAACAACTGACAAAGTTGGTGCAGAATTGAATGCTCCATCCAAACAATTGCGTCAAAAAGCGCACCAAACATTGCATTTATGCGCAAAAGATATCGAAGCATTCCACATGAATAAAGCAGTGGCGCGCCTTCGTGAATTTTTCAATGCTTTTGAAATTGCGGTTGTAAATAACGACATTGATCGCGGTGTATTGCGCGAGGCAGCTGAATTTTTATTAATCGGATTCAACCCGATGATCCCGCACGTGACCGAAGAATGTTGGAATATGTTAGGCCATAAAACCATGTTGGTGGATACGCGCTTCCCATCATTGGAGGAATCGTTATTACAAAATGACACAGTGACAATGGCAGTGCAGATCAATGGTAAAACACGCGCATCAATTACTATCGCGCGTGATTTAGATGTCAAAGCCACCGAAAATATTGCACTCGAACAAGATGATGTAAAGAAATTTTTATCGGGTCAAACCATTAAAAAAGTGATCGTCATTCCGAACCGTATCGTCAACGTGGTTGCGGGGTAATGGATTTAGAAAACGAAAACAATTATCTAGAGATAGATAAATTGCATATTGCTGGCCATCAAATAGATAGTGCTATTCATTTGTTTTTCACCACTCTCGACCATGTTTCTGTTCTTACTTTATCGGCCGCCGCCTGGCGAGTTCTAAGTGATATTTTGGCCGAGGAGTCAATAAGACATAAGATTATTGAGTTGTTTGAGGGTCGCTTTGATCGTACTGAGGTTCGTGACTCCCTAAATAAGCTCCCTAATTTTTGTAAGCATGCTGATAAGGAGAATGAAAGAAATTTTCACGCAAAAGAGAAGTTTTATATTCCTTATATTGAGAATTGTTTAATGTACGCAATCCAAGACTTCTCTCGAGTAAATGAGATGTCTCAACAAATGAAAATTTTTAATCTGTGGCACATATCAAAATACAGAAATTTTTACCAAAAAAATGAATATGAACTATTTTATGTTCAAGCAATAGAGGTATTTCCGAATTTACCAAATCTTTCAGATAAAGAGCAAAGAATTTGTGGTCAAATAGAACTGCTTAAATTATCTTAACCCACACGCGGGATAACGCCCGCATCCGCCAGACGCGGTAGAATTTCATCGATATTGCCTAATTCTTCTCTGCGGCGTTGTTTGTCGTACCATGCATTTTTTAATCGCCCTGTGGCCGTTGCCAAGCGGGATAATAATAATGTTGTTTCATCAATATCTGTGCCGCGACGATCATTATACGCCGCCAAAATTTGGCCGTGACGATCAGGTGTTGTTGTATCGGCCGCGCAACAATCAGCAATTTTTACAATATCTAACAACCGATCACTCACCGCGCCCAATGTGCCAAAATCAATTAATGATAAACGGCCATCATCGGCCATCATGATATTACCCAAATGCAAATCACCATGTTGAATCGTTGGAACTTGGCATTCGCGGTAATGACGCATGGCGGAAATAATTCCTGATGATCGTTTGGTGTCCAATTCCGAGACAAAAGCGATTTCACATTCATGCACGGTTAATTCGATATCTTGTGCTGTTTCAGCGCCAATTTGGGCGGTGGCTTGTTTGTGGAAATCGGCAATCAATGTGCCAAGATCATGATATAATTTATCCTTGGCGGTCTGATCCCATTCATGAAATTGCTGTTTTCCTAAAACGCGTCCATCCATTTTTGTCATGCGAAAAGCGGCCATGACTTGTTCATGATCAACTTCGCCGTAATCATCAATTAATGCAGGAATCTGAATGGTGCTGAGCGCTGTGCCAGATAATAATTTTAAGGCACCGATTTCATTTTTATACATTGTATAGGCATGATCACGATCAATCGGATTATCTTTGCGGAAAAATAATTTGGTGACAGTACCATCACCATTATCTGCAACCATACCGAAATTTCCGCGCCCATGATAAACGTGATCAAAATTGATCAATCCACAAAAGGCAAAACTAAATTGCCCTTTTTCTAAAATTCGTTTGACACCCGATGTACGCATTTATCACTCATTTAAAAAATAAAATTTGTAAATATGATCATTCCTGTTGTGGGAAAAGATGAAATATCATACTAAAATTATATTATTATGTCAATTAATATCAGGGGGTTATATTGCGAAATTCATGCGCGGGGTATGATCCCATCAGGCGGATATCCTTGGCGAAAAAGGCCAATTCCTCTAATGCCAGACCCAGTGCGCGGTCATCAGGATGGCCCAGAACTTCGCCATAAAACCGCGCCACATTGAATGACGCATCAACATAAGATTCTAATTTCAGCATTTGCACGCCATTGGTCGCAAACCCGCCCATGGCTTTGTATAAGGCTGCGGGAATGTTGCGCACCTCAAAATAAAAACTGGTGATCACGGCACCATCAAACCCCGCGGGACGCACCCATTTATCGCGTGATAAAATCAAAAACCGCGTGGTGTTATCATCGGAATCTTGTACATCATCCCGCAATATTTTTAGACCATAAATATCGGCACATAAGGGCGGGGCGATGGCGACTTTGGTATTATCATTCCATGTTGCCACTGCCTCGGCTGCCGCCGCCGTATCGGGATATGTGTGTGCCTTTAACCCCAATTCTTTGATCAATTTACGGCTTTGGGGAATGGCATGCACATGGGTGTAAACATCGGTTACCGATGAAATATCAGCTGTCGGAAGTCCTAACAAAGCATGACGAATAGGTTGGAAATGTTCGCCAATAATAAAAAATTTCGCGCGCGCGAGCAAATGATGCACATCAGCCACCCGCCCCGCGAGTGAATTATCAATGGGAATTAATGCGCGGTCAACCGTGCCGTCCTCTAACGCCGTGAACGCATCTTCGAACGTCATGCAAGGGTATAATTCGTGGTCTGGCAAAACCAAATGACGGGCAAGATCGGAATTTGACCCTTTAATACCATTAATCGCGATTTTTTTGACTTTTGACATGTGTGTTCGGGCTAGAAATGGTTTAAAAATTTGTTATAGTGCACCGAAAGCTTTACTTTCGATTTTCAAAAAACTACCACACGAAGTCTGTTATTTAAAGGATTAAGACGAAGATGATGTCACCACGTGCCAATATGGCCTTTGCCGCTTTGTTATCGGCTGGATTGATTGCAATGTTATCTGGATTTCTGGCAGGTAAGGTTGTGCGCCCCGAACGATTAGAAAAAGATGCGGTCACTATTGAAGCTGCTGAATCAAGTGCGGGTGGTGGTGCGGCCAAAATATCGATGCCAGAGCCAATTTTGGCAATGATTGCCACCGCCGATATTGAACGCGGGAAAGCGGTTGCCAAAGCATGTGCAGCCTGTCACCAATTTGACAAAGGTGGCGCCAATGGTGTTGGCCCAGGATTATGGGGCGTTGTTGGCAATGCCAAAGATTCACATCCTGGTTACGCCTATTCAGGTGCGTTAAAAGCCAGCGGTGATCCGACATGGACATATGAATCATTAAACAAATTTTTATGGAAGCCAAAAGCATACGCCAAAGATACAAAAATGAATTTTATTGGCGTAAAAAAACCAGAAGATCGTGCGGCTTTAATCGCATATCTCCGCACCATGGATGATGCGCCAGCCGCATTGCCATCACAGGCTGAAATTGATCAAGAAGCAAAAGATTTAGCGCCGCCAGCGGCAGAAACGCCAGCTGCTACAACGCCAACTGATGGTACAGCAGCACCTGCACCTGATGCAGCTGCAAAACCTTCAGATGCTGCTGCAACAACACCCAACACTACTGCGCCAGCGCCAGCAGCGCCTACAACTGCGGCAGCTGCGGTGGCAACCAAACCTTAAACCTGATATCAAAATAAATTTATAAAAAACCCCTCAGTTTTTGCCGAGGGGTTTTTATTATTTTTTATTTCAAGGTGATTAGCCAAAATTCTTGCGTACGAAATCATCCAATAAACGCACGCCATAACCTGTGCCAAACGGGAATGGGTTAGTTGATCTGGGTTTGGTTGTTGTGGCTGTGCCCGCGATGTCTAAATGCGCCCATACGCGATCTTTGTCGATAAATTCTTGCAAGAATGCCGCCGCCGTACACGCGCCGCCATAACGACCCGCGCCGATATTTTTGATATCGGCCATGGGTGTGTCCATTTCGCGGCGGAAATGATCGGCAAGTGGCATGCGCCATAATTTTTCGCCAGTGGATGATGAGGCATCATTTAATTGCGTCCATAAATTATCATCATTCACAAACGCACCTGCATATTCAGTACCCAGTGCGCCCATAATCGCGCCCGTTAATGTTGCCAAATTGATCACCACTTTCGGATCATAATGTTTTTGCACGTATGTCAATGCATCCGCCAAAATCAAACGACCTTCGGCATCAGTGTTTAATACCTCAACCGTTTTGCCGGAATAAGATGTGATAATATCATCGGGACGGTATGCTTCATCCGATACTGCATTTTCAGCAAGTGGTGTGATGCCAATCACAGGATACGCACATTTGCGTTTTGCCAAATGATGCATTAATCCAAACACGGCGCCCGCGCCCGCCATGTCACCTTTCATCGTCATCATGTAATCAGCGGGTTTGATGGATAAACCGCCTGAATCATATGTCATGCCCTTACCAACAAAGGCGATTGGTTTTTGTTTTTTGCCTGATTTACCAGCGCCTTTTGAAGTTTTCGCCCCTGCACCTGACCAAGACATGACTACAAAACGTGGTTCAAACTCTGATGCCTGACCCACCGCGTATAATAATCCCATGCCGCATTTTTTGATCTCAGATTTCGTCAAAATTTCAACTTTCACGCCGAGAGGGGTGAGGGTTTTTTTCATGCGATTTGCAAATGTTTCAGGATATAAAAGATTTGGCGGTTCATTCACCACATCGCGCACCATGCACATTGATTCAGCTAATGATTTTTTGATCGTAAATTCTTTGGCTGATTTTTTATCGTCTTTTGTAATGAATGTTAAACGCGCCAATTTGGTTTTTGGTTTTGGTTTTTGTGTTTTGTATTTATCAAATTCGTAATGACCCAATAACGCGCCAAAGCCAACAGATAGTGCGGCATCATCAAGATTTATATCATCTGCATTGATAAAGACGGCGTTTTGTGCGCCTTGGGTTTTTAATGCCCCCGCAACAATACCACCAATATTTTCAAGTGATTGGTTATTGATTTTTTTGACATCGCCCAATCCAACAATTATTACACGCAAATAAGGCGCCTTGGCTGATAACGCCACCGTTAAAGTATGGCCTTCTTTGGCCTCATACGCTTTATGTGATGATAATTGATGCGATAAAATACCGCCGCATGCGCCGTCAATAGTTTTGGCGGCTTGGGTTAATTTTTTGTCCTCAAACACACCGATAATAGCGGTATCATATTTTGTGCTGGGTTTTGTTGAAAAATCGATTACTGGAAACATGGTGATTTATCCTTTGGAAATATGTGATACGGGTCAGTATAAGACAGATTTACAGACTGTCAAATATAGGACATTCTAGCGCCATGGCCTCAATTTTGGATCGATACATTATAAAACATTTAATCATCGCGACATTGTTTGTCGGGGTGGTGTTATCGACGTTGGTCTTACTCACCCAATCATTACGGTTTCTGGATTTAGTTATTCGGTCGGGCGCATCGGGATTTTCATTTTGGGTTCTGACATTATTGGCATTACCGCGATTTTTAGAGATCGTTATCCCGATTGGATTAATGACAGGTATTTTATTTGTTTATAACCGCTTATTGCTCGATTCCGAATTAGTTGCGATGAAAGGATTGGGGTTCTCGCCTTTGACGCTGGCACGCCCCGCCTTAGTTTTATCTCTTATTTTGGCTGCAGTTTTGTTCGTGGCCATGGCGTGGATTGTGCCATTATCAAACGAAAATATGCAAAGCAAAAAACATATGTTGCGCAATGAAATTTCCAGTTTCTTGTTCCGCGAGGGTGTGTTTAATCAGGCGGGCAAGGGATTAATGGTTTATGTCCGTGAACGCGATAAAGACGGCAATTTACATGGGTTAATTGTACATGATGAACGTGATGCCACCAAAACACCATCAACGATTATTGCCTCCAAAGGCATTGTTGTCGCAACCGACACAGGACAACAAGTGATCGTCTATAACGGATCACGTCAAGAATATGATGATGTCAATTTTATTCTGCGTCGTTTAAATTTTGATCAATACATAATTGAATTACCAAGTGATGAGGGTGAACCAATTGCCATGCGGTGGCGCGAACCTGATGAACGATCATTTTTTGAATTATTTTCGCCCAATAAAAATGATATTAATGATCGCGATAGATTAAATGAGTTTGTGCGCGAAATTCACAAACGAATTACCACCCCATTTTTAGTCATTTCATACGCATTTATTGGGCTTTATTTCTTGCTAACGGGGTCACTTGATAGGCGCGGTGCATCACGGCGTATTTTATCAGCCGTGGTTTGTATGGTAGTGGTTCAGGTGTGTTATATGGTGTCATATAATGCCACAAAAAAATTACCAATGGTCATTCCCGTGCTTTATTTTGTTGCAATAACGCCTGCGATTATTGGTTTATCGCTTTTGTGGCAACCAAATACAAATATCAAACGCGCAACGCTTTCTGATGAGGTGTCATCATGAAGTATGATACAAAAATATCAGGAACATTATCGCGTTATTTGGGGCGTTTATTTTTGATCAATTTATTGATCATGGTATTTATTTTATTAGGCGTTGTGTGGATTTTTGATATTGCTGAATTGCTGCGCCGTGCCGCCAAACTCGATGGCGTGCCATTCGGAACTGTGATTGCGATGGGGTTTTTAAAATTACCCGAAATGGCACAAACGTTATTTCCCTTTATTGTTTTATTCGCAAGTTTGTTTAGTTTTTGGCAATTATCCAAACGATCAGAATTGGTGGTCATGCGCGCGGCTGGCATTTCGGCATGGCAATTTTTAAAGCCAATTTTTATCGTGGGATTTTCAGCTGGTATTATCATGACATCCTTATTAAACCCCGTTGGATCATTATTTTATTCAAAATATATTCAGTTAGAATCCCAATATTTTGACCGTAATAATGTGAATACAGTTGCGGTGTTTGAGGGTGGTTTGTGGTTGCGCCAACCAACGGCAGATGGTTATGCCATTTTACATGCCAAAAGTGTAACTTTGCCGGATTGGAAACTGTCAAATGTGTTTGCTTTGTTTTTCTCAGATGACAATAAATTTCATCACCGTTTAGACGCGCGCACAGCAAAATTAGATGATCAATCATGGGTGTTTCGGAATGTTACCGAACATAAATCAGGAGAAGTGCAAACATCATTGCGTGAAACAAGATTGCCCACCAGCCTCACCCGTGAAGAGATTGAAGAAAGCTTTTCAAGCCCTGAATCTATTGGGTTCTGGTCACTACCAAATTTTATCGGCACGTTAGAGCGTACAGGATTTGATTCAACCAAACTGCGTATACATTTTCATGTGTTACTCGCGTTGCCGTTTTTATGTTGCGCCATGATTTTATTGGCATCAACAGTGGCTTTGCGCCCACAACGGGGCGGTGATACGTTTATTTATATTTTAACGGGGGTGGGAATTGGGTTTGGCGTCTTCTTTTTCTCAAACTTCCTGCAAGCGCTCGGCGCATCACACCAAGTGCCCGTCTTCCTTGCGGCATGGACACCTGCATTACTATCAATCTTGGTCGCCTCGACAATATTACTGACACAGGAAGATGGTTAGAATACATAATATTTTTAATTTCATTTTATTTGTGTCATTTTTACAACGCGGCGTAGAAAATAAACAAAACTCCCGCCAACGCCTTGACCTTGCTTTGTTTTTTTTTAATTCTGTCACTTATTCTTAATTCTTTTCTAATCTCTCATTGTCACGATAGGGGTAAGAAAAGAATTTATCTCAACGGGGATTATATAATGTTTCATAAATTTCTAACTTTATCTTTAGTTGCGGGCGCATCTTTGTTGTTATCGGCATGTGCTGGGACATCAAATGACCCAAGCGACCCTATGGAAGGGTTAAACCGCGGTATTTTCAAATTTAATGATGCGGTTGATACAGCCGTGTTAGCGCCCGTTGCCAAAGGATACCGCGCGGCGGTGCCTGAACCAGCGCGCAAAGGCGTTCGTAATTTCATGAAAAACCTCAAATCACCAACCGTTATTGCCAACGAAATTTTGCAAGGTGATGTAACGGGCGCGGCCAATGCGACAACACGTATGGTTGCCAACACATTAATCGGTGTGGGTGGTATTTTTGACGTGGCAAGCGGCATCGATGAGGGCGACGAAGATTTCGGTCAAACATTGGGATCATACGGTATTGGCGCTGGCCCTTACGTGGTATTACCATTCTTTGGCCCATCAAATGTGCGTGATACAACTGGTTTGGTGGTTGATAGCTTTACCGATCCTTTAAATATGTGGCTTGATAACACAGACCGCGATGGTTGGTTGATTGCCCGTATTGGTGTTGCCACTGTTGATAAACGCGAAGAATTATTAGATGTTTTGGCAGATCTGAAGAAAAATTCAGTTGATTATTATGCTGCAATGCGCAGTGCATATGGTCAACGTCGTGAAGCACAAATTCGCGATAACAAAACCGATGACAGCGCGTTGCCTGATATGCAATAACGCCTGATATTCCCATATCCATCTATTTGAAAAAGCGGGTTTCTTTTGACCCGCTTTTTTCATGCCCGCCTGCATACACGGCTAATATTAACTTCCCCTTCAGGTTTTTCGGGCATTCTGAAGATATGTTTGAATGGTTAAAACCCAAAGATTCGGGCGCAAACCCGCCTGCACAAAAAGACGTTTCAAAAGATAAGTCCGCCTTGATCAAAGAGGCGATGGCAAATGCGCGCAATGCACGCGAAACAATTGGTGAGGAAACATTAAACCGTTTGGTTGAGATCATGAATAAGAAGAAAATGGCGCAAGAGAATCCGACCAGTCCCGCCGACCAAGCCAAAAAGATTTTACGCGAAATGGATAAAGGTTTGTTGTCAGATCACCTCAAGGATATGATGCAACATGACCAACCCCCCACGAAACAATAATTCATTTTTACTATTCTAACTTTACGGAGGCTTTCATCCGATGCCTGTATACAAAGCACCACTTGAAAATATGAAATTCGTTTTGCACGATGTGTTGGGTGCGGAAAGCTTAACCCAATTTGACGGCTATGGTGATGCCACCGCCGATATGATGAACCAAATTTTGGAAGGCGGCGCGCAAATTTGCGAAGATGTTTTATTCCCCCTTAATCAATCGGGGGATAAAGAAGGTTGTCATTTTGATAACAGCAATGTGACCACCCCCGCAGGCTTTAAAGATGCCTATAAAACCTATATCGAAGGCGGGTGGACAGCCTTATCATCTGACCCCACCTATGGCGGGATGGGTATGCCGCATTTATTAAATTTCGTATTCATGGAAATGATTTGTTCGGCGAACATGTCGTTCGGTATGTATCCTGGCCTGTCCGAAGGTGCATATCGCGCGCTTCATCAACATGGATCGGATGAATTAAAACAAAAATATTTGCCCAAAATTGTGACGGGTGAATGGTCGGGCACAATGTGTTTGACCGAACCACATTGCGGCACAGACTTAGGTTTAATACGCACAAAAGCCATTCCATCTGATGATGGGTCATGCCGCATTTCAGGCACAAAGATTTTTATTTCTGCAGGTGAACATGATTTAACATCAAACATCATCCATCTTGTGCTCGCAAAACTTCCCGATGCGCCCGAAGGCGTCAAAGGAATATCATTATTTGTTGTACCAAAATTTTTGGTGAATGATGACGGATCGCTGGGCGCGCGTAATGGCGTTGCTTGCGGTTCGATCGAACATAAAATGGGGATTAAGGCGAACGCAACCTGCGTCATGAATTTTGATGACGCGAAGGGGTGGCTTGTTGGTGAAAAACACAAAGGCCTCAAAGCCATGTTCACGATGATGAACGCCGCCCGTTTAGGTGTGGGGATGCAGGGGCTCGGTATTGCCGAGATCGCCTATCAAAACGCGTTGATGTACGCCAAAGATCGTTTGCAGATGCGCGCGCTGGATGGCACCAAATACCCCGATAAACCCGCAGACCCCATTATCGTGCACCCTGATGTGCGTCGCATGTTATTGACATCAAAGGCCGTCACCGAGGGTGGGCGCGCCCTATCATATTGGGTCGGTATGATGCTTGATATATCCGAAAAACATCCCGATCCCGTCAAGCGCCAAGAGGCGGATGATTTGGTGGCGCTACTCACACCAATCGTAAAGGCGTATTTGACCGATATCGGTTCCGAAGTATCAAACATGGCTGTGCAAACCTATGGCGGGCATGGATATATTTGGGAATGGGGCGTTGAACAATATGTACGTGATGCACGTATTGCCCAAATTTACGAAGGCACAAATGGTATCCAAGCGCTCGATCTTGTCGGGCGTAAAATGGGCGTTGGGTTTGGGCGATTATTGCGCCGTTTCTTCCATCCTGTTGCCGAATTTATTGATGCCAACATGAATAATGCCGAGATGGCGGAATTTATTATGCCGCTTGCAAAATCATTTGCGAAATTGCAACAAATCACAGCGATGATTGCGCAAAAAGGTATGAAAGACCCCAATGAAGCGGGCGCGGCATCGGTTGATTATTTGCGTTTCTTTGCGCTCGTCGCGCTGGGGTATATGTGGTGCCGTATGGTGTTGGTGGCACAGCAAAAATTAAAAGACGGCACAGGCGATAAAGAATTTTTAGACAGTAAAATCAAAACAGCGCGGTTTTTCTTTGACCGCGTGATGCCCGAAACCGAAGCCAAATTCCGTATGATTATGGCGGGCGCATCATCCATGATGGCACACACGGAAAGTGAGTTTTAACCGATATGAATTTTGATGACATCCGCAGCAAAATCCAATCAAAACTTGATCGTGGTACGCCACTGAAAATCCGCGTCATGTTTGATTTTGGTGATGATGGGGTTCTGGTGGTGGATACAAAATCAGACCCCTCAACATTATCAACCGACCGCAGTGATGATGTTGACCTGACGCTCACTACATCGCTCACTACCTTTGGCGAAATCTTAAACGGCACGCAGGACCCGAACCTAGCCTTTATGTTTGGCAAACTCAAAATCAATGGCCCTATGGGGCTCGCCATGAAATTGAATAGTTTTCTGGAAGATTAATACACTTATCCACGTGTTTTCTTGACATAATGTATGTTTTTTGTTATTCTATTAAGGTATTTTCAGAAACATAGGGTAATTTTTTATGCGTACCAAACCTGTAGCATCTCTGACCGCCAGCCTTATCCGCGCTGCTAAGCCATCATCTCTTGTGGCGATGAATGATACGTCTGGCCTGACCGATGCTTCAGATCTATCTGCTAGCGTCGCCTTCCAAAATGCCGCTCCTTCACTTCCACGTTTGCAACAAAAAATGATTATGGAGCGTATTGGGGGCGTACAAAATTCCCTACAAAACCCAACCGCCGAAGACATGCAAACCGTCATGGCTGCGTTGCAGAGAAGTCAAGACATGGCTATGGCATTGGCCGTCGAAGTTGCAAAAACAAAATCAAAATTAAGAGCATCAGAAACCGAAAATGAAAATTTAAAATCTGAAAACAAGGATTTAAAAGCTAAATCCCTAACTGATAATTTAACACAATTAAAAAATCGTGCGGGTTTGGAGGCAGCCTTTGCCGCCGAACAATCGCGCATTGAACGTGGCGAATCCACTGGCGCTGTTGTGTTAATGATGGATCTAAATGGATTTAAATTAGCGAATGATACATATGGTCACAACGCAGGTGATGAATGTTTGAAAAAAGTTGCTGAAGTTTTAAAGCAATCGATACGTCCCACAGATATAGCCGTACGTTTGGGCGGTGATGAGTTTGTTGTTGTATTGACCAACACAACTTTAATGAAGGCGGCGCAACATATTCGTCAAATTCATGAAAATCTAAATTCTGCGCATATTGTTTATGATGGTCACACAATTCCCATTAAATCATCAATGGGAACGGCAGAATTTAACGGGGAAAAACCATTTGAAGATGTCATGCATATTGCAGACGAAGGTATGTATCGATCAAAACGAGCACTTAAAGCTGGACGTGACCAACAAGCAGCACCCCGTATTTAAGAATAATCTTTATCGCCATCTTTCCAGATAGATAATTTTACCCCATACTGCGGAGCATGAACCTAATTTTTCGCATGTTGTGGGTGTTTATCACCTCATTCTTTAAACCGCGCATTTCATCCATGTTGGCGGAAACCACATTGCGGATGCGCGTGTTGCCAAATGATCTTGACATCAACATGCACATGAATAACGGGCGTTATTTCACCATCATGGATTTGGGACGGTTTGATTTGGTTCTGCGCACGGGGTTAATGCGCATGATGATGGATGAAAAATCAGTGCCGATCTTAGGATCAGCGAAAATAAGATATCGCTTGCCGTTGATGCCATTTGAACCATTTGATTTGGTCACGCGCATTGTCGGATGGGATGATAAATGGGCCTATATTGAACAAAAATTTATCAAAGTCACGGGTGAGAAAACGGGAGCTGTTGCGGCAATCGCCATATTAAAAGGCAGTTTTTATTCCAATAAAACAAAAACAACCGTTCCCACCAAAGATTTATTACATTTATTGGGACATGATGAACCATCACCCCCATTGCCCGAATATGTTGTGAAATGGCAAAGTGCCGAAGATCAATTACGCGAAGATATGAAATAAATTTATTATTTATTTCACAATATCATTCAAAACTTCGGTAATTTTCGCGGCATTATCTGACCCGCGGAACATTTGGTTTAATGTGCCATCTGGCCCCATCACATAAATGAAAGACGAATGATCCATTGTATATGTATCCCCTTGGGGAACTTTGGCGCCATATACTTTATAGGCTTTTTTCATGGCATTTGTTTGGGTTTCATCGCCGCGCAAACCAACCCATTTCGGATCAAATAACGCCACATAATTTTTCATGATCTCTTGCGTATCGCGTTCGGGATCAATCGATACAAAATATAATTGCAATTTATCTTTTACGTCTTTTGGTAATGTCACATAAGCCGCAGTAATTTTTTGCAATTCGGTTGGGCATATGGCGGGGCAGTAAGTAAAACCAAAAAATAAAATTGTGTATTTCCCAATCAGATTTTTTTCAGTGATGGTATTGCCATTATGATCACTCATTTCAAACGGGCCGCCAACACCCGCCACATTTAAAATAGGTGCATCCGTAGTCGTATTGCTTACGTCTGTTTGTTTGTCTTTTAAAAAGGAAATCGCCATAGCAAATATGGCTATACACAATCCGAGTGAAATGCCCAGCAAGGCACGCTTTAAATAATGTGATTTCATAGTGTTTATTTAAACTTATTTTGACCAAATATCAATTGGGGATAACGAAGTAATAAATTTCATATCATTTGACGATATGCATAAATTCCAGCAAAATTTTTTCATGGTGACGGCACGCTTTATTTTTATTCTCACGATCATGGCTTTGATGATGACAGGATGCGCATCAGATGCTCCTCGTGATCGTGCGGGTGTCAAGGAAGCAAAGGCTTGCGTTAAGGCCTTTAATGCACGCAAAACCATTCTCGACACCTATGAAATTAAATCTTGTACAAATAATGGCGTGTGGATTGCCACAAATATTGCAAGTGGTGAAATATTTGATTTCCTGAACAAAACCTATACATCGCCCGTTAGGGGTGAAATTGAATTATCGGACATGCCACATGATAAGGCCGCAATTTTCACATCATTGCGCAAAGACATAAACAAAGAATTGGTTCGCCTTTATTATTAACCGCCCTCTATTTTGCTAAATAATCATGGGCTGTTAAATAGCGCGGTATAACCGTTTTCATGACTGAGTGTGGTGTGTGTTTGTGTATTTGAGGACGATGCCAAATTGTGCTGGGAACAAAAGGTATATTGATTGTGCGCACTTCGCCGAAATTCATACCGCGCATTTGTCTGTTTATATACCGATGAATAGCTGCATGAAAATCATGGTCAACAAAACTAAGGTTAGCGCTTGTTATACCACCACCTAAAGATAGGGGGACAATATGATGGACTTCATAATGTTCAAAAAAACCTTTAATGCCATATTCTTTATCGTGGGCGCGGCGAAATTCGCGCACTAATTCCTGACTTCGTTTGCGTAAGAATTTTGTTTCATCGGGGGTTAGTAATTTAAAATCACGCGCAAAGGAAGGTAGATTTTGTGCTAAAATATCAAGGTGTTTATTTGGTTTTAAGGATTCCGAATCAAACTCAAGAGCAGCGTGCATATATATTTATACCAAGTGATGATTTTCTACAAAATTTTTTAGTTTATTTCGATACATTTCGTGCGGGATAAATCTGCGGATGGAATCGATATTAAAATTGTATGGTGATTATGGATTTGAATATGCACAAAATGAGTATTGCCTGTATAGATTTTATCCCACTACGGTTTTTTGAATTTAATGACGAGAGTCATGGGCATAAGATTTTTGAATGCGTTTATTTATTGCCACTGACTCTGCGTATCGTATGAGGATAAGTTGGGGGATAGAATTTATCCCCATGACTCATGCCCCCTAATAACAAACAACAACCTTTATTTAATAATTATATTTATTAGTAAGATTTAAAATCCGATTATTTATATATTTTCATAATTTATATAAGTTTTTTGGTGCTTTGATGAAATTTTTCTTGACGGATTAGTTCTAACGGCTTAAAAGTAAAGCATCTTTTGGCTTCCCCTTTTATAAATAAGATAAACGACGGGGCCGATTTCCTGAAAGAATATTTGAAAATCATCCAAAAGCATTCAGTTACATCAACGAACTTTTTCTTAAATTTTAATATTACCTAACCCTTTTGATCCAAAAAAACCTTTCCATGAACCTACAAGATTTAAAAACCCGTTCGCCCGCAGAGCTATTGGCGTTTGCCGAAGAACTTGAAATTGAAAATTGCAACACAATGCGCAAACAGGACATGATGTTTGCCATTTTGAAACGTCTAGCTGAACAAGATGTGCCGATATCAGGTTCAGGCGTTTTAGAGGTGTTGCAAGATGGATTTGGTTTCTTGCGCTCTCCTGAGGAAAATTACCTCCCTGGGCCCGATGATATTTATGTCTCGCCGTCCCAGGTGCGCCGCTTTGGTTTGCGCACTGGCGATAGCTTAGAGGGCGAAATTCGTGCTCCCAAAGATTCTGAACGTTATTTCGCGTTGTTAAAGGTTGATACCATCAATGGTGAATTACCTGAAAAATTGCGTCACCGCATTAATTTTGACAATTTAACGCCATTATACCCAGAGCGTAAGGTTAACCTTGAACTCCAAGACCCAACCAAGAAAAACATGACCCAGCGCGTGATCGAACTCACATCACCCATCGGTTTTGGCCAACGTGCCTTAATCGTTGCGCCACCACGTGTTGGTAAAACCGTAATGTTGCAAGATATCGCGCATTCGATTGCCACCAACCATCCTGATGCCTATTTGATTGTTCTGTTGATCGATGAACGCCCTGAGGAAGTCACTGACATGGCGCGATCTGTGCGCGGTGAAGTGATCTCATCCACATTCGATGAACCTGCATCACGCCACGTTCAAGTGGCCGAAATGGTGATGGAAAAAGCCAAACGTTTGGTTGAACATAAACGCGATGTGATTGTGTTGCTCGATTCCATTACGCGCCTTGCGCGCGCCTATAACACTGTTGTGCCATCATCGGGCAAAGTGTTGACGGGTGGTGTGGATGCCAATGCGTTGCAGCGCCCCAAACGTTTTTTTGGTGCGGCACGTAACATTGAACAAGGTGGATCATTGACCATCATCGCCACTGCCTTGATCGATACAGGGTCACGGATGGATGAGGTTATTTTTGAAGAATTCAAAGGTACAGGTAACTCTGAAATCGTTCTTGATCGTAAAATTGCCGATAAACGCGTCTTCCCTGCGATCGATATTCAAAAATCAGGAACCCGCAAAGAAGAATTATTGGTCAGCAAAGACACATTGCAAAAAATGTGGGTATTGCGCCGTATTCTCAACCCGATGGGTACCGTGGATGCTGTGGAATTCCTTATTGATAAACTCAAAGACACCAAATCAAATGATGATTTCTTCCAATCGATGAATCAGTAAAGTTCGCATTTTAGTATTCCAATGTAAGCCATTGATTAAAAAAGAAAAATATTTATTGACTGTGGATAAAATTGAATGCTATACTGTAAGTAACATAGCCGCCACGCCTCTTAACAATGCGTAACCTTGGCGGCTTTCTTTTTTCTTATGCACAAAAAACAATTTACAAAACTTCCCATTACTTTTGACGATCAAATTAAACTTCTCATTTCGAGAGGATTACAAATTGATGACATTAATTCAGCTAAAAGATACTTAGAAAAGGTTAACTATTATAGGCTAAGCGCATATTGGTATCCATTTAGGGATAAAAATTCAGATGGTTCAATCTCAGACAATTTTCGTGCAAACAAGAACTTTAAAGATGCGGTTGATTTATACGAATTTGATAGAAAATTGAGGCTAGTTGTCATTGACGCTATAGAGCGATTAGAGATTTGTCTACGCACAAGAATATCGTATAGGTTGGCTCACACATACGGATGTTTTGGTCACGAAGATCCAAGAAATTTTCATCCTCAATTTAACCATTCTGAATGGCTTTCAAAAATTAAGGAAGAAACGAAGGTTTCTAGTGATAAATTCATAGAGCACTATAAATCCCAATACTCAGATTATCCAACCATTCCTATATGGATGTTAACTGAATTGCTGACTTTAGGGGGCTTATCAAGGTTGTACAAAGGAATGCAGATAACCGATAAGGTTGATGTTTCATCATTCTTTGGTGTTCATTACAGAACACTACAGAATTGGCTACACCCCCTAACCTATGTAAGAAATATTTGTACCCACCATGGAAGATTGTGGAATCGTGAACTATCCATACGACCGGACCTTATAAATGATAAATTATGGCGACCACCTATAACACCGAATAATACAAAAATATTTTATATTCTTTTAATTCTCCGTCACCTAACAAGAGACGTTGGAAATGGTTGGGTGAATGAGTGTAATAGCTTATTAAGAACGCAAACCTCAAATCCTTTATGGCTCGGCGCAATGGGAATGCCAAATGATTGGGAAAACCACCCAATTTGGAGATAGATAAAATACAAACAAAACTCCATTCAAATTTGAAACGATAAATGTTGATAAAAATCATACCCCTATGGTTCAATTAAAAGAGGGGGATATAAATAGCACGTGTCCCCCACCATAAAAAACTGCATAACAACAGGGTGGGATAAATGAACAGCATTACAGCGCGTTGGATGGTCTACGTCCAAATTCTGTTTCTCATGTTATCATTTTGGGTATTTCTTTTTATAGCACCGGCAAAAGCCGAACCATTATTGAACGATACCGCATCAAATGCGGGGTTGGTTTTGGCAATTTCATTGCACAATCAACAGGGGCCTGTGGAATATCGTCCTGCCAATTCACAAAAATTTGTGCAACAAAAATATAAATATTTTAAAGAGAGGCGTGATCAGAATGCGAAGAATTATAATGCCAAAAATTATAATGAACGCAAAATGGCCTCATATTCAGGCAATTTATGGGCGATGAATGCGAAACCATAGACCACCAGAAGAGCCAATAATGACAGGAAAACCGCGTATAAATTGGTCTTACCCGAAACGGGTAAAAACCGCGCGAGAGTATCCTCGGGCGCAATTCCTGCCAGTGTTGATCGTATCTGATGGGACGCGAAGAGGCTGGCGCACGCGGTGGTTACCCCAAACCCCACCAGCCAATGCAGAATATCAATACCAATAATGCTGGGCACAGATAAACCAATCTGCGTTAGTATTATTGCGCGCAACCCACCAAACACAGATGCAAACACCATGGCGGCAAACACCGCAATACCAATCCACATCCCCACATAGCGCGGGCGACGCGTTAAATGGCGCAATGCGTTTTGGGACGCAATAAACCATTGCAATAATTGATCTGCCGCAACACCAAACGGATATCGTTTTTGAAGTGTTATAATGGCATTGCGTTGTTCGGTATTTTTGGTCGCAAGCAAAATCACATCACGTAGCAATCGAAATTTGGCGGCAAAACGAAGACCGTCGCTTGATTTTGCTGCATACTCTGATGCCGCGATTAATGCATTTTGTCCCGCACGCGTCATGTCATGCAAAAATGGCGGCGAGTCAATAATTTCACCGCGATAGCCAAACAATATGCAATTTAAAGGCTTATTTTTAACGGTAAATGTCACGGGACCATGCGGAATTTTTACATCATAATCAATGGCAATAATATCATCAGGTTCATTTTGCATGACCGCGTTATCATGCAAATTTAATGGCGTAATGAAAAAATCTTTTTGTGCGGCGTGGCGTGATCCGAATGCATCAATGCGTTTTGTCACCTGCAGAGGAATGCCCTGACGTTCGAAATCAAAATGCAAATGTCCCTCGACCGCGACATTGGCCAAATGGGACAAAGATCCTGTGCCGCCGCATTTTTGGCATGATAATTGGGTTGATCCCTTGCACGCATGGCATGCAATCATGCCGCGTGCGCCACATGCGGGGCAAGGTATACGTCCTTTTGCCCGACAGCGTGGGCATGGTACGCGTTTGCCGTTTTGCATGATATGGGATGACCCACGACAATTCGGGCATAAAATGTGACTGCGGCCTTGGCAATTACCGCATGTGGTTTGTCCGCGCGCCCCGCAGGCATGGCACGGCATTTTCCCCTGACCTGTGCAAGATGTGCATGTTTCGTGCGATACAAAATCACGGGTTAAATGGGGGAATGTCATTTTCTGATCACGCGCAGCAAAGCCTTTATCCGCACGGCCCAGCACCGTATCCAAAATTGTTTTCCGTGTGGCGGCATCGTTTTTGGCAGATGATAATAACCCCGCCAAAGCCGATTGAAACGCGGCTGGCGATCCAATCATCTCACCTTTTGTGACCTTACCAGCAACAGTTTTTGAGGCCACCAATGTGTTTAAGCGCACCAAGGTACGGGCAGGGAATTCATAAATTTGCGCTTTTGATTCCACGAATTTCAAATCATCGGCTTTGGCGCCATTACCCTTACAAATCATCTGTAAGCGTTTGAACGCCCGCGCCGTCACCGTTTCAGGCACGGGAATAATGACGGCTTTTGGTGCATCATCAAAGGTAGGGGGTTTCATCATAACGGGGACTATCCTATATATGAAGATCTATTCCGCCAAGGTTTACATGACCCAAAACGGAAATAATTTTTATCGATAAGGAATGACGGATATGCAATTTCAAATCAACATTACCTGCACCCCCGAAGAAGCGCGCAAATTTTTTGGCGTGCCCGATATGTTGCCGATGCAACAGGCTTTGCTTGATCAAATTAACGGGCAATTATCCGAAAATATGAAATCAATGGCGCCCGAAGATTTGATGAAAACATGGGTGCCCGCGTTATTCCAAGGATGGTCAGATATTCAGCAAAATATGTGGAAACAAATGATGCAGAATGTGAATATCAACACAGAACCATCAGGCGATACAGATCAGCCAAGCCCCGCAAAATCAAAGTCGAAAAAGTGACAGTATCATCATTACAATCTGATACTATTTATGCTCTCGCAACGCCGATGGGGCCCATGGGAAGAAGCGCGGTTGCGGTTGTGCGCGTATCTGGCCCGCGCGCGTTTGATAGTTTATCTCGCCTAACGCCCAACCAAACATCGCCCAAAACCCGCATGGCGCAGGTGCGGTTATTATCCGACCCCATGGCGCACAAGCCAATTGATGCGGCATTAGTGTTAAAATTTGAAAATCCTGCGAGTTTTACTGGGGAGGATTGTGTCGAATATCACCTTCATGGCGGCGTATCGATTGTGCAATCATTGATGGACGCGTTATCCCGTATGGATGGACATCGTATGGCGATGCCAGGTGAATTTACCCGTAGAGGTTTTGAAAATGGCAAATTTGATTTAACCGAGGCCGAAGCGATTGCTGATTTGATCAATGCCGAAACCGAAGCTCAGCGCGTACAGGCATTAGACCAATTATCAGGAGGTTTAGAGGAAATTTATCGCGGGTGGGCAGACCGATTATCGCGGCTGCTCGCGTTAATGGAGGCGGATTTAGATTTTTCCGACCAAGATTTGCCTGATGATATATTGCTGCGCGTGCGCCCTGATGTCAGTGATGTCACAAACGAGATGGCGCAGCATTTAAATGATGGTAGACGGGGTGAACGATTGCGCAGTGGGTTTCAATTAACATTAATCGGCGCGCCGAATGTCGGAAAATCATCTATTTTAAATTGTTTATCACAGCGCGATGTGGCGATTGTATCGCCCATGGCGGGGACAACACGCGATGTAATCGAAACGCATTTGGATATTGGTGGATATCCCGTGATTATTGCCGATACGGCGGGTATTCGTGATGAAGTGGATGATGCAACAGGTCATGCCAATATTGAACAAATGGGCATGGAGCGTGCCCGCGCTCGCGCCGCGCAATCGGATATTATTCTGCATATTTTTGATGCAACAAATATGAACAATTTTGCACAAATATCTGACCCCGCAAAAACCATTTTTGTGATCAATAAATGTGATGCATTAACTAACAAGGCGGGGGGCGATATTCCTCCACAATTACAAAATGCATTGCGTATTTCCGCCAAAACAGGCGCAGGCATTGACGATATGGTGCAAGCGATCGCGCGCAAAATTGAAAGCGATATGGGTGCCTATCGCGCAGGGGCATCATTAACCCGCACGCGTCACCGCGATGCATTAACCCGCGCGCATGAGGCGTTATTGCGCATTGAACATGCGACATTGCCCGAATTAGCCGCCGAAGATGTACGCATGGCTCTGCGTCATGTGGGGTCAATTACAGGGCGCGTAGATGTTGAGGATTTATTGGATATGATTTTCCGCGATTTTTGCATTGGGAAATGATTTTTAAATTAACGCCCAAAATAAATGATGGACATTTATACGGTTTTGAGTAGTCTAAGCCCGTAAACAAAAGGATATACCCATGCCGAGCCATGCCCAACTTGCCGCCCAATTGCTTCGCGATGCTGCTACATTTTTCCGCGCTTTATCAGAACAAAATGAAGCCTTAAAAGACCAAATGACCGAAAACGCCGATGTATTTGAACAAGTGGCAACATTGGTTGAAAAAGACCCGAACGGTCAATTGCCAGAGTAATCCTTTACCCTTTTGCCTTGGCAATCGCATCGCCGATCGCATCCAGAAACGTGGCGGAGCGTTCAAGTTGAATATCACTGACCCCGCGCCGATTTAATTCCATCAAATCCTGACGATAGGCGTGAATGCGCGCGATATCAGTTTCGTTAAAATCATCACCCAATATGACCGACCCATCATCAGGCGGAGTTGGCGCCGCGACAATGGGCGGTGGAGACGATGGTGGTGCCACATAATGTTGATTGCGGTGATACGCACCGATTGCCTGTTTTTGCAGGCTTGTTTTCGGCATGTGTTCCGTTTGTATGGGCGGTGAATTTTCAGGCGACAGACGCGATTCAATTAATGTTCCCAAGAACGCATATAATGACATGACCGATACCGATGCCATTTCATCCCATTCAAATGATGCAGGGTGATCGCCATCGCGATCTTTTTTGCGGCGATTATTGGCCTGACTTTCATCGCGGCGAATTTCCAAACGGGCATTGGTATGTTCAACAAAACGCGGAATATTTGTTTTGGTAATGTCGTTCATGTCACCCCCAAATCATATTATTTTTTTAAGGCGCGGCTTTGTATTCCCACAAAACTTCATGATAATTATTCATCAACCACGCCTTTGAAATTTTTGTCAGCAATAACCATTGCGGCACACCGTCAAGCGGGAATTGATTACTACCATCAGCCTTCATAGGTTTTAATTCTAACAATAAGGTTGATTGCCCATTTGCGTCCATTTTACCCGATACGCGGGATGCGGTATCAAGCTTCATGGGCAGAAATTTAAATTGATCAATACCATCAGCCAACACAGCCAACCGATCACCACCCCACAAATAGGGGAAGTAAATTGGGCTTTTGGGATCGCCGCCAAATGATAATTCGATCCCATTTTTTTGGCCAATACTTACCTTTGATCCAACGCGCGTGCGGATAATAATATTGTGAAATTGCGGGACAAAATTACGAAACCCCATTTTTAACAACGGCACATCTTGCCGTAGAATTTTCAACTGATCTTCGGCTGATGCATTTTTGAAACTGGGCGTGTTTGTAATTTTTTGTTCAAGATTGGGATCTATGTTTGCAAGTTTATAAAATAAGAATGCAATATCTTGCGCCGATGTCGCTTTTTGCGTGAGCTCACTATTAGGGTTCATCGCGAGTGATGGCGGTAATGTTTTTATGGATGGCGTAGCGGTATCCGCCGCATAGGCAGATGAGGCAAACCCGCCGCACATAGCCATGATCATAAGGAATAAAATCATCTTCATCGCGCAAAATTATAGCACAAATGGATTGTAACGAAAATCCTCACGGATCAGATTTAAACGGAATTGACCAGATTGCACAAAACCCAACGATTCATAGGTTTTGATGGCAGACGGGTTGGCAGCAAAAAGCCCTGCCGTTTTCACAGATTCGCCCCGCGCCTGATTTTGCAACATGAACGCGCCAGCTAGTAAATATCGGGCATACCCCTTTCCACGATGTTCGGGTGGCGTGTAAACAGGGCCAATATGAAGATGTTTGGGAATAAATCCGCCTACGCCAGCAAATGACACAATTTCATCATTTGTTTCGAGCACAAATAATTCACCCTCATCTATTTTGCGCGTGATTTCGGCACGCACAGATTGCGTTAATTTATCACCTTTTTGTGCACCCAAAAAATTGATACTAAAATCGGCGCGCCATGCGCATAAAATATCAAAGTCTTTGGTTTTCGCGGGGCGTGTTTGTGCGGTTGGTGCATTTAAAAATTGTGCAGGCAAATCATCCATATTGAGGATATATAAATATTCCGTTTCGTCTTTGCGCGAGGCAGATATGGGCAAATTTAATGCACTGGCGATATAATCACCCTCAGGTTTCATGGTACATATAGCTTCGATTTGCCCGCCTCTTTGTACAATAATGTCTTTTAACAAAGGGATGGTATATTGCAGATCAGGCACATGGGGCGCGCAGGCCAAAATTGTATTCATCCATGAAAAGGCAAGCACAGCCTTTAACTCTGCATCTTCAAAAACGCCTATATATTCAGCTGAAAATGTACCCCCATTATATTCCAAACCCACGCGCTCAGTATTTGAGCGCAGAAAGAATGCTTCTGCCGTATGTGGTTTTATAAATTCTTCGAAAATATAATAATCATTGTTTGTTAAAAATCGTGCTGTTTTTGCCATTCAAAATTGAAACATAATCGAAAAATGATTGCAAAATATTTTTTAATCCCTTCATGATGAAGTATGACCAAACACCCGCCGCATAATAAAGAATTAGATGAAAATGACCGCGCTTTATGGCGGGCGGTGACGCGTGATGTGAAACCATTTGCGGGCGCAAACATTTTAGATGAAACACCTGCACAACCCGCCATCACAAAACCATTAAAAGAACCAATAAAATCAGGTATAAATCAACCATCTTTATCGGCAAAAATATCATCCACACCGATCCCGCATAAAAGTTCATTTCAAACCGATAAACGCACCCATGAAAAATTCAAAGAAGGGCGTATGGAATTGGATGGTACGATTGACTTACATGGGCTCTCGGTGGCCGAGGCACATCTTGCATTTTTAAAATTTGTGCGCATGCATATCAGACAACAATCACGTATGTTGTTGGTGATAACGGGTAAAGGGGAACGCGGCCGTACATTAGGTGAAATGGGCGCTATACGTGCGGCGTTGCCAACATGGATCAATGACCCCGATATTGATCATTCAATTTTGAAATATGCCCCCGCCAGCGCCAAACATGGCGGCACAGGTGCATTTTATATTTTGTTACGGCGGACGCGATAAAGCTATTATCTTGATTTATTTAGACTTTTACTCGATTTTTTCAAATTCTAATCCAAATTCTCTTGATAATGTAGAACCCTTATAGATGTTTACATGAGGGTTAATTTGTCTTGCCAACGTAGTAGCCTGCAGGCAGTTATCATCTGTCATCCTGCAACCTAGAAAAACTGCAGTTAATTCATGCGCCTTATATTCTAGATACGAATATTTTTCACCTTTCTTTATTAAATAAGGGACACATAACCTGTATTCTTGCTCATATTGCCACTCAAGGCTTTTGGTGAAAACAATTCTATTGAGCAGGATTTCGATCGATTCATTTGGGGACATTAGAAAAGAGTGGTGAACAAATTCCTCAGCAGAATCGTAAAGGACGGGGCGACAATTTGAATAGCTTACTTTTTTTGATGCCAATAAAACAGAGTCGCTTTCCCTACATGGGGTAAATTCTATTACGGCACCTTTGTGATGATCCGCATAATGTGCCCACATTAAAAGATTTTGTTTATCTATTGTTGTGCAAAAAACACCATCGGATTCAAATTGATCAGTAAAATTTTGGATAAGTTCTCTGTTTGAGTTTTCTAGGCTTTCAACATTATAAATTTCTTGAATCGGTGTATTAAGAAATTGCTCACGAAACAATTTCCTCTTTTCGGGGCTTAATGCTTTGAGATGTGAACCTATTATTTTTAACAGCGGGTATCGGTTGGTACATACGTTCTGATTTGTAGAAATAAAATCATAGAGAGCTGGTAGAAAGTCTTTTAGAAATTCGGGTGTTTGTTTGGGGAGGGTTTCTTCGATGTTCGTATCAAATGGGTCGTTAAAGAGACTGGGCTTTGATAATTGGAATGATCTATTTTCTAAAGTCTTCTTTAAGCCTTCAAATCCTAAATATTTATAGATTTTCTCAGGACACTCATAGTTGTCTGCTCGTTCCATTTGTTCCGAAGCCATGTTTCAGAATAACTTGTAATTAGTAAGCTGTGCTCATAAACATTGATTTTTATCCACAATTTCCTGTATACCCTAAACCATGGAACAACAGGCATTTGATGTAATTGTGATTGGTGGTGGTCATGCGGGATGTGAAGCCGCGGCGTCATCGGCGCGTATGGGCGCACGCACGGCATTGATCACACAAAAAGCAGCAACCATTGGCGTCATGTCATGTAACCCCGCCATTGGTGGTTTGGGTAAGGGGCATTTGGTGCGGGAAATTGATGCGCTGGATGGTCTTATGGGGCGCGTGATTGATCGCGCGGGTATCCAATTCCGCGTGCTAAATGCATCAAAGGGCCCAGCGGTGCGCGGGCCACGGGCACAGGCCGACCGCAAATTATACCGCGAAGCCATGCAAGATATTCTAAATAATTATGAAAATCTAACCATTCTCGAAGGTTCTGTCGAAGATTTAATTATAAATGATAACAATATGTTATCTGGTGTTGTGCTCGGAAATGGTGACCGTATTTCCGCCCGCGCGGTTGTATTGACCACAGGTACATTTTTACGCGGGGTTATCCACCAAGGCGAAACCCGCACCCCCGCGGGGCGTGTTGGCGAAGCTCCATCGATTGGACTGGCCGTTACACTTGAAAAATTAGGTTTACCGCTTTCGCGTCTGAAAACAGGTACGCCCGCGCGCCTTGATGGGCGCACAATTGATTGGAGTGTGTGCGAAGAGCAAAAGGGCGACGATCCGCCACAACCATTTTCATTTATGACCGATAAGGTCACAGTGCCGCAAATTTCATGCTTCATGACCTATACTAACGAAAATACGCATCAGGCCATCCGTGATAATATTCACCGCGCGCCGATGTATTCGGGGCAAATTCAATCACGCGGCCCGCGTTATTGCCCATCGATTGAGGATAAAATTATGCGCTTTGCCGACAAAGATCGGCATCAGATTTTCCTTGAACCCGAAGGTTTGGACGACCCCACAATTTACCCCAACGGTATTTCAACATCCCTGCCGACTGATGTGCAGGACGCGTTGATCCGCTCTATCCCAGGTCTCGAAAATGCCAAGGTGTTTGAATATGGCTATGCAATTGAATATGATTTTTGTGACCCGCGCGACCTGACCCCGACCCTTGAATCGAAACGCCTGTCAGGGCTATTTCTCGCAGGGCAGATTAATGGCACCACAGGTTATGAAGAAGCGGGCGCGCAGGGCTTAATGGCGGGAGTAAATGCCGCCCTTTGTGCTGGTCATGACGGCGCTGATGATGATAAGCCGACATTTACTCTCGATCGTTCAGAGGCATATATCGGCGTTTTAATTGATGATTTAATCACCCGCGGTGCGCCCGAACCATATCGTATGTTCACATCTCGCGCCGAATATCGTCTGCGCCTGCGCGCTGATAATGCCGACCAACGCCTAACCAATCGCGGGCTTGAAATTGGGTGTGTCGGATCTGATCGCGCGCGTCATTGGGCAACCAAGGAAGCGAAATTCATCGAAGCGCGTGCCTTAACCACATCATTGAAAATGACCCCTGTGGAGCTTGCCAAACGCGGTTTGACCATCAACCAAGATGGAATTTGGCGCTCGGCCTTTGACCTGTTGCGATACCCCAATTTCACGTGGAATGACCTTACCCCCATCTGGCCTGAGCTATCCAATGTCGCCCCTGAGATTATTGAGCAGATCGAAATTGACGCGAGCTATGCGGGGTATTTGGATCGCCAAGATGCGGATATTGTGGCGTTCAAAAAGGACGAAGCTTTATTACTCCCTGGTGATTTGGATTACCGCCAGATCGGGAGTTTATCGACCGAGGTACGCCAGAAATTAGAGGAGGCACGCCCCACAACATTGGGCGCGGCCAGCCGTATCCCAGGGGTGACGCCCGCGTCAATCATCGCCCTGTTGCGCCATGTAAAGCGGGCAAATAACAATGCGCGGAAGACCGACACCAATGTCGCTTAATGATCTTTGGAATGACCTGCCCGATCCTTTGCGCCGTTCCTATGAAACCTATATCACCCTTTTGACCAAATGGCAGAAATCGATTAATCTGGTCAGCCCATCTACCATATCTGATGCACGTGACCGACATATTTTGGATTCATATCAATTGGTTCAATATATACCATCTACGGTAAAAACCATTTATGATTTGGGGTCTGGCGCTGGGTTTCCTGCCATGGTGATTGCCGCCGCCCGCCCCGATATATCAGTCTCGTGTTTGGAAAGTGATGGGCGGAAATGCGAATTCCTGCGGACGATTTCACGGGAAATAAATATCCCCGTTACTATCCACATGGGGAGAATTGAATCAAACCACGCCCTACCCCCGCCCGATATGATCACCGCCCGCGCGTTGGCGAGTGTAAAAATTTTGATCGAATGGGCACGTCCATGGTGGACACAAAACCCATCACTGGAAATGCTATTACCCAAGGGCGAAAGCTGGGCGGATGAAGTATCAGAGGCGCGCGGCGCGTTTGATTTTACCATCGCCGATTACCCCAGTCTAACCGACCCACGGGCGCGGATTTTAAATATTTCGGACATTCGTCCAGTATCGTAATCTTTACCAATTCAATGTGGATAAGTTTGAATCGGCCATGGTTTTTCGTGACTCTGATGCTTTGAATTTTTAAAATGCGAACCTCCATAAAATTTAGCCGTAAAGACCCATCGTGAATGGTCACAAAGGATATATCCTATGAACCAAAATAACCAACAACCATCAAACCAAGCCCCCGCTCCGAAAGCGGGCATTCCGCGTTTATTGTCGATCTGTAACCAAAAAGGCGGCGTTGGCAAAACAACCACCGCAGTCAATATGGCGACGGCTTTGGCGGCGGTTGGCAAACGCGTGTGCTTGATCGATCTTGACCCGCAAGGCAACGCCACCACGGGTTTGGGCGTAAAGCGTTCGGACATTAAACGCTCCGCCTATGATTTGTTATTTGATGAAGATTTAAACGCCGCCGATTTATGCATCGCGACCAAAGTTCCAGGCCTATATGTATTGCCATCATCCATCCATTTATCTGGCGCGGAAATTGAATTGGTCACAACAAAAAACCGTGAATATCGTCTGCGCGCGGCATTGCGCCGTCCATTGCCATTTGATTACGTGATTTTGGATTGCCCGCCATCATTATCACTCGTGACATTAAATGCGTTGGTCGCCGTTGATGCGGTGGTTGTGCCATTACAATGCGAATTTTATGCACTCGAAGGTCTATCACATTTGGTGAAAACAATTGACCGCGTGAAAACACATTTTAACCCTGCGCTTGATATCCATGGTATCTTGCTCACCATGTATGATCCGCGTAATCGTTTATCAGGCGCGGTTGCTGATGATGTGCGTGAATTCTTTGGTGATAAGGTTTATAAAACTGTTATCCCGCGCAATGTGCGTTTATCTGAGGCGCCATCATATGGTTTGCCTGCGATTGTGTACGATATGAAATGCGTGGGCGCACAGGCTTATATCGCGCTTGCCAGCGAAATTATCAAACGCGAACGGAATATCGCGAACGAAGCCGCCAACGAACAAATTATGAATAATAAACAAGACGAGAAAATTGCCTCATGACTCCAGCAGATGATAAAAAACGCGGCCTTGGTCGCGGCTTAAACGCGTTATTTGGTGACGATGAAGTATCCAACACTTTGGGCGCAGATATTACGCCCCAAATTGCACAGAATTCCGCACAAAATATCGCGCCTGTGGCGCCTGCGGGCGCGGGCGAAAATTCTGGGCGGCGTATGATTGGCGTTGCGCAAATTTCACCTGGCACATATCAACCGCGTCATATTTTCCGCGAAGATAGTTTAAAAGAACTGGCGGCATCTATTCGCGTTCATGGATTAATCCAACCAATTTTGGTGCGTCCAAAACCAGATGATCCGACGGCGTATGAAATCGTTGCGGGTGAACGCAGATGGCGCGCGGCACAAATGGCGATGTTGCATGAAGTGCCTGTCATTATTCGTGATTTGGATGATGATGTTACGCTCGAAATTGGATTGATTGAAAACTTACAACGCGAAGATTTAAACCCGATGGATGAATCGCGCGCGCTCAAACAATTGGGTGATGAGTTTGCTTATTCGAATGATGAAATTGCGACAAAAATCGGCAAATCAAAATCATATGTCGCCAATATGTTGCGCCTTGCAGAATTGCATCCCGAAGTTGCGAATTTAGTCGAAGAAGGTAAATTAGGCGCGGGTCATGCGCGATCATTATTGACATTACCAGTGACCGCACAATTAGAGCTTGCGCAAAAAATTGCGACCCAAGGTTTAAGCGTACGCCAAGCCGAAAAATTAGCGGCGCAAGCCAAAGGCGCGCCGATCAAACACCGCGTTGATAAGATCGCAAGCAAAATCAACAAAGGCATTTCAGATAAAGATGTGAATACGGCGGCATTGGAACGTGAAATTTCAAATGTCTTGGGTATGGCGGTCACAATTGATATGATCAACGCGCAAGAAGGTCGTTTGGGCGTGACGTTTAAAACACTCGATCAATTGGATGATGTGTTGCAACGTTTATCGCATACGCCCAATCGTTTAACTCCACGGGCATTATAATCAATGATATCACGTGTTTTATCGTTTGTTTTTGTTGCGTTTATTCTGACATCATGTGGGTTTCGCCCGATGTATGGTGATGCCGCACAATCAAAAATGTCTGCGCAAAAAAATGGCGGGTATGATGTTGCCATTTCTGTTATCCCTGATCAGACAGGGCAATATTTGCGCAATTTATTGATTGATCGTATGTATCAAAATGGATATCCGCAATCGCCGCGCTATCAATTAAATGTTGCGCCCATATCGGAACTGGAACAATCATTAGCCATTGCGAAATCGGCGGAATCAACGCGTTCACAATTGCGCCTGACCACACGGCTTGAGTTGATTGATAACGCCACGGGCGCGTCTGTATTATCGCGCGATGTAATGGCAATTTCGTCATATAATATTTTGGTCAGCGAATTTGCAACGCGCGTCACCGAAGAAAACGCCCGCACCAATGCCATTAATGATCTCGCCCGCCAAATTGAATTGCAATTAGGTTTATATTTTAATCGCGCGGGCGATAAATGAAATTACCACCTAAATCCATCAATGATTTCTTTAAACAACGCCCTGCTGAGGCGCGGGTTTTATTAATTTATGGGCCTGATACAGGGCTTGTGAAAGAACGCGCCACCGCGATGGCCAAATTATGGGCAGGCGATATCAATGATCCGTTTTCCGTTGCGGTCATGGTGGGCGATACGATTGACAATGACCCCGCCCGTTTATCAGACGAAGCTAACGCCCAATCATTGATGGGTGGTGATCGGTTAGTCTGGATCAAAGAGGCGGGAAACGGTATCACCCCACCGCTGAAGGATTATCTAAAAGGGTCGGTCAACGAGACGACCTTAATCATCATCGAAGGTGGTGATTTAAAGCCCAAAGATGCCTTGCGCAAATTGTGCGAAGATGCACCCCGCGCGGTGGCCATTCCCTGCTATGTGGAGGATGAGCGCGATATCGCGAACCTGATCCGCGCCGATTTAACGGGCGCGGGCTTTAAAATCGCCCCAGATGCCGTTCAATTTCTGGCGGGTGTCATCAAAGGTGATCGCGCCCGCGCGCGTATGGAGATCGAAAAATTGGCGCTATACGCGCATGGTAATGATAATATTACCCTTGAGGATGCCAAAGCTAGCACTGGCGATATGGGTTCGGCATCCTTGGATGATCTGGTTTATTCCATGACGGGTGGCAATCGGGTTCTGTGCCTGCAATCATTGGGGCGGTTATTGGCCGAAGATGTTGACCCGATTAAAATTTTGCGGTCGATGCAATATCATTTGCACCGTATGTTACAGGTGCGTGCGGCACTAGACGAAGGTGTATCGATGGATCAAGCAATTGGCGCACTTCAACCCCCCTTATTTTTCAAACAGGCCGACCAATTCCGCGCCCATGTGATGCGTCACACACACAAAAATTTGCGCACAAATTTGTTGCGGCTTGGTGATTTGGAATCGCGCACAAAACAAACGGGCGCAAAGGTCGACACGTTGATCTCGCAATTTATCCTGAAAATCGCGGCATAATCTCATTTACGGCGCTTCTACGGCCCTAAGATATCATCCAAAACGGGCATATCTTCGATCAACATTTTGGCATCGGCAAATGTAATAGCACCATTTTTTGCCACATGAATATCGATTTCATATAACCCATCACTGAAAATCACTTGCGCTTTGGTGTGGTAATTACCGCCGACCGACCCTGTGGGGTCGATCGCAGCAATCATTTTGCCCAATGCCTTGCGTGCCGATGGTGATGGGTCATCGCGCCATGGAATATCGTCTAATGATTCAACCAACACCATGCGTCCCTCGGGCCCGCGCGTGAATGCCAAATAAAATTGAATATATTCGGTGATGGTTTTGTCATTTAAAGTTAACGGAACGGATTTGTTTAAATTCAAAATCGTTTGCGGCGACCCATCTAAAATGGTGATATTTTGCGGGGTATCTGTGGCGTCGTTTTGCTGCACAATGACATACCGACGACGGGGCGGCATGGTTTGGTGGTCGGCCACATCATAAAACCAATGATTGGGGTAAAACGCCAAGGGACGACGCATGATAATCGCGGTTGATGGGAATGGCGATCCGTCAAATAACGGATTAAACGCGCCCAATGATTTTTCGGTATCGGCAGAATTTAATTTGGAATATTGATCTTGAAACATGAATCAAATTCTAGCCCGCGAAAGCGCGCGCGCCAATAGGTAAATAAAACCACTAGACCGAATCAATGAAACACATCATAATAAACGTAACTCTCCGCATAACTTTGGGGATAATCCTTCCAAGTATTTGATATCAAAACATAAATGATTAAAAATCGCCTCGTCCTTTTGGGCCTCAGTGTGATGCTGATGGTCTCATGTCACGTGCCGACCCCATCGGGCGATGATGGCGCACGTCCGATTTTAAGCCAATCCGAACTACCGAACACACATGGCGAATTCAAAGGCCTTCGTTCCAACCGTGATGAAAACGCAGTTGTTTGGCGCAATGTAACTGGCGCAGGAATATCATCAACCACCCGCAATATGCCCGTCAATGCGGGCGACCAATTGCGCATTATCGTGTTCCGTGAACGTGATTTATCCAATTTATTTGTCGTCGCCGACGATGGCACCATTGATTACCCGTTATTGGGGCGCATGGATGTTGCGGGGCTCACGCCTGCACAAATCGCGCATAAAATTCGGGAATCCTTGCGCGGTGATTATTTAATCGCGCCACATGTGATGGCCGATCGCGTTGAATTTTGTGCACAATCGGTTGCAATGGGTGACCATTCATGACGGGCACAACATCCGCACAAAAAACGCAACATCCACAACACCCACAACACCCATGGGCGCATATTTTATGGCGTGACCGTTTAACAGTGTTGATGATGATGGTGGTAATGTTGTTAATCGCGCTGGGGCTGATTGCTTATTTACCGCGTGATTATGTGGCAACATCGATTATTACCGCATCTCCCACTGGCGCGCCAAACGCATCCGAAACCAATGTAAATTGGGGCATTGAGTCTGATTTTGTGCGATCCGATGCTGTGATGAATGATGTATATAATCAATTATCACCCGTACAATCAACAAAACAATTTCAAACATTTCGCCCGTTAAAATTACCACAACATATGCAACCCGCGCCCGCGGATGATGATAAAAATGTTGCACATGATTGGCAGGATAAATTATTTGTGTTTGTGCACAATGACGCACAACAAAAACCATCGGGTTTGCGCCTTGAAGCGCGATCATCAAACCCTGCCGAGGCCGCGCAATTGGCGCATGTGGTTGCGGAATCATATATGCGCGCGCGGTCAGATATTGCTGCCAAAGACACCGCACAAAAAAATGGATGGATCCGCGCCGAATTGCTAAAAAAACGGAAATCATTGATCGAGGCGCAAGCGATCTATACGCAATATTATCGTGAAAATGGGTTGATCTTATCGGCCGAAAAAGATGCCGCGACCGACCGCGCCATTTCAATTAATGAAGTCAAGGCAGAGATCGCGCAAAACGCCGTGCGTTATGGCCTCAAACACCCCATCATGATTGAATTAAATGCGCGTTTAACATCATTAGAAACGCAAATTGAAATGGACGGCGCACAACCAACATTGGTGCAACAAACATTAGATCAATTGATGCAAGATGTACAAACCGCGCGCGGTGATTTGGATCAATTTATTAAACAAAATGGCGCGGGGTTATCATCTGCGCCTGCGGCGCCCGATCGCATTTTGCTGCGTGCGGATAAAATTTCCATTCGCCCTGATCATCGTTTTGACCGCGCATTGATTGGTATTTTTGCCTTATGTGGGTTGTTGTCAGGCATGTGCGTTGTGGTGATGCGTCACCTTATCCGCCCGACATTACAATCATTTCATGATATCCCGCGCGATGTGGCATCATTGCCCCGTATTGGTGTGTTGCACCCTGCCAAGGACAGTAAACACTTTACCGATAGCGCATCCATTATGGCGTTTAAGACCATGCGGCATGATTTACGCTTGCGGTTCAAAGAACCCAAATTGGTCGTGGTTACATCCGATGTTGATCATGTGACATCATTGCATGTGGGCTTGGGGCTTGCGCGCGCGGCGGCAAAGGCGGGTGAAAAATCAATTATTATTGAGGCCAATTGGCACCATGCCCATTTGCACCATATTGCGCCCAACCATAAAAACCGCACGTTAATTGACTATGTGGCGGGGTCGGCGTCATTGGAATCAATTCTCAATCGCGATGATCCATCAGGCACGCATATTTTATATGGCGGCGATATTCCCATGACGGCGGTTGATTTGTTGTCGGGTACAAAATTCTCAAATTTATTGCTCTCATTCCGTCAAATTTATGATCTGGTCATCTTAATTGCCCCGCCCGTAGCGCAAGGCGCAGATACCCGTATTTTATCCCGTATGGCGGATTTAACGTTACTAACGATGGTGGCGGATGGGTCGCACCCCGCATCATTATCTGCTGCGGTTACAACGTTGAATGATGCTAAAATCACTGATATTGCGACATTATGGGTGGGATAAATTGCTGCACACATGCTGCAGCATAAAACGTGACTATCCCCGCGCTTTTAACGCGGCTTTGATCGTGCCATCATCCAAATAATCCAGCTCACCGCCCACAGGAACCCCCTGTGATAGACGGGTGATTTTTACATTTAACCCCGCCAAATGATCCATGACCACATGGCATGTGGCTTGCGCCTCAACGGTCGCGCTTAAGGCTAAAATGACTTCAGTGACATTGTGCTGTTTGATACGGGTGACTAAATGCGGAATGGTCAGGTTTTCAACGCGCACACCATCAACGGCGGATAAAATACCGCCCAATACGTGATAAAGCCCTTTGAATGTACGCGTGCGTTCAATCGCCCATAAATCAGCCACATTGGCCACAACGCAAATGACATTGTGGTCACGCATATTGTCACGGCATATACCGCACGGGTCGCTGTGATCTAAATTGCCGCATTCGTTACAAGTTTCAATTGTGTCAGATGCCTTGGTCAGACTGGCGATCAGGGGGCGCAAGGACGCGTCTTTGCGTTCAATCAAATGAAGCGCAATGCGGCGGGCGGAACGTGTGCCAAGCCCAGGAAGCGAGGAGAGGCGACGTACCAAATCATCAAGCGGTGAAATATGCATTTATATAAATAATTTCAATGGGTTGGGTATTAGTTAAGCGAGCGCGGATTGGGGTCAATAAACCGAAATAACGAAGATGATAATTTAACATTACGTTTCAAATCCGACAATTCAATTTCGGTGATTGATCCCGTCGCATCTTTGATACGCCATTTTTTCAATTCAAATGTGGGTTCTTCTTTAAACCCAAGAGTGAGAGAGCCAGAGGCGGGGCTTGCCGCCTGCACGACGGTCATTTGCAACAACCCGCCACCACGTGAAATTTTGGTGACTTTCAAATCATCGCGTAATTTCAAATTCTTACGCAAAATGAAATCAGCCAATGTCTGTGAAATCGGGGCGTTTGATTGTTGTTTTAATTTTCCATCATAAAAGTAAATGAACAAACCATCCGCAACCACAAAATCGGCCAATGGTTTATCATATTGAAAGCGCAATTTGCCAGGACGCGAGAGGTAAAATGTCCCGCGCGTTTGAGATCCATCGGGGGCGGTTTGTAAGAACCGCGCCTGCGCGGTGGTTAGGTTTTTGAAATATTCTTCCGCCTTTGCGACCTCTGGGGTGATTTTTGGTGATTTTGATTGCGCAAACACATCTGTGATGGAAAAAGCACAGAGTAACAAAAATGCAAATATGATCTGTTTCATCCATTATATGTAACCCAAAAATCAATCATATCAAACCATGAAATAACAGATATTATTATACATAATTTCACGTGAAATCGAGGGAAGGGGGTAGGGGAGGTAAGCGATATGGGGCGGCTGTAAATTTCGATAAAACTGCATACCAACGTAACCTATTGAAATATATAGATAATTTTATGAGAATTTTAGATATCATTTGCGTTAAGCCTAATATGGCAATTTGCAAATAAAATCAATACGTTAGCTTAGGGCGCATTAATCTTTGTTAACCAATTTTTGCTATAATGAAAGGAATGTTGTGGATAAGTTCAAACAAATATCGGTTGTTTGGGCGGCGCGCCTTGTGTACGGGCGCGGCGATTGCGGCTTTGTGTGTGGGAAGTGCGGATGCATTCGCGGGCCCAGATGGTGAAATTATTACAGGCGGAACCATTTCAATTTCGCGCATTGATGCGACAACAACGGTCATTAACCAATCATCTGATCGCGGTATTATTGATTGGCGCAATTTCGATGTGAATGCCAATGAACGCGTGCAATTTAATCAACCAACGGTTCAATCCATCACTGTTAACCGCGTAAAAAACAGCACAAAAAAATCTGAAATTAATGGTGAAATTAACGCCAATGGTAACGTTGTTATCTTAAACGAAAATGGCGTGATGTTTGGATCATCATCGCGCGTTGATGTGGGCGGATTGGTCGCATCTACATCTGATTTGGCGGATGATAATGAATTTATGAATGGCGGCGCGGTGCGATTTAAACCAGGATCAAACCCCAATGCGATGATTGAAACAAATGGATCGATCAATGTGCGCGATGCGGGTTTGGTTGGATTGGTTGCGCCCCATGTTGAAAATAATGGCGTGATTACGGCGCGTTTTGGCCGCGTGCATATGGCGGCGGGTGATACAGCCACTGTTGATTTTGCGGGTGATGGCTTAATCCAATTGGATATTTCATCAACGAACACCAAACAAATTATCCGTCAAAATGGATTAATATCTGCTGATGGCGGTTATGTGATGTTAACCGCATCCACCGCACGTGATGTGGTAAGCAGTTTGATTGAAGTGTCGGGCCATATCAGCGCGCGCAGTATTGGCAACAAAAAAGGTAATATCCGCATACATGCCGAAGGCAGTAATGCGGTAGCAGGAAATGTGGCAGCGAACAAAGGGAAGAAACAAGGCTTTAGCACTGTCATTATCAAAGATGCAACATTTGATGCAAGCGGCAGAAATGCTGGCGATCAAGGTGGATCAATTGAAGTAAGCGCGGATAAAATCACGCTCGCGTCCAGCACTCTTGATGTGTCGGGTGATGCGGGTGGTGGATCGATATTGATTGGCGGCGGTGCCTATGGATTGGGCAGTACACCGAGATCACTGATTACCACTATCCATACTGATGTCCTTCTGACTGCTGATGCGATTACCGCGGGCAATGGCGGAACGATTGTCACATGGGCAGATCAATCAAACACAAGCGCGGGTAATTTTACGGCGCGCGGCGGTGCACTTGGCGGCAATGGCGGATTTATTGAGACTTCTGCAGTAGGCACCATGAATTTTGGAGCATTGCGGGTTGATGCGTCATCACCGCGCGGCAATGCTGGTCTTTGGTTAATTGACCCACAAGATTTAACGATTGATGCAACAGGGGCGGGCAACATTATCGCAGCATTGAATAGCGGTACCAGTGTAACGGCTACAACCAGCGCTTGTAATGCTAGTTATGGGGTATGCTCTGGCACTGTTGGCAATATTACCCTTTCATCAGCCATCACCAAAACAGCGGGCGGAAACGCGACCCTCACCCTGAATGCTGATAACAATATTATTCTAAATGCTGCAATTTCCTCAACCGTTGGGCAATTGGCCGTGAACCTGAATGCCACTGGCAATGTTTCAGGCAATACCAGCGGAAACATTAACACGAATGGCGGTTTGCTGACGGTAAACGCTGGATCAGGCAATGGAACACTTGCTGGTATTATTTCTGGTACAGGTGGTTTGACAAAACTAGGGGCGGGCACGCTCACCTTAACGGGCGCGAATACCTATACGGGCACAACAACGGTGAGTGCGGGCACGTTGCGTGCGGGCATTGCT
>JBIICJ010000047.1:0-11209 GCA_044238965.1 Micavibrio sp.
TAGCCAAGGATGTGATGTTCTAATGTGTAACTTAACCGAAGCTAATGCTATTTATGGTTTTAAAACATTAGATGAATGCGCTGTACATTTACCATCTATGAAATACGCAGGTGCCGTTACAAATGGAGAACATGGAGCAATGGTTTTTCACAATGGAAAAAACATTTTGATACCCACATCATTGCATAAACCGAAACCATTGGATACAAATGGCGCGGGCGATCATTTCGCTGCAGGTGTTTTATACGGATTATTAAATAACTTATCATTACATCATATGGCGCATCTTGCGCATTTATGCGCGCTTGATTGTATTGATCATAGTGGCGCGCGCCCTCTCACATCCCTCACCCATTTGATTGATGAAAGCCGAAAGATCGCCGCATGATTGATCCCATTTACGCCATGCAACGTGCCGTTGATATTGTGGGGACTTCACCACACCCTACCAATAAAATTGCCGCCACTTTATTTAACGATAAGGTTTTAATCACGCGCACCAATGATTGGCCAGAGCCCATCAAATCAAAAATTGGCACTGATACACGCATAGGCAATAGCTCGGGTACTGTGCATGCCGAAGTCCGCGCTATCGTGGCATTTCCTGAACCCACGCAAAATACATCGCTGTGTATCACCGATCCGTTTTGTCCCAATTGCGCCAAAAATATTGCCGAGGCAGGCATTAAAAATATTTACATTGATCACAAAGGTTTTGATAAAGATTTTTTCCTGCGCAACGATGATGAATTTGCCGATATGTCATTACGCATTGTCGCGCGCGCTGGCATCAATGTTTATAAAATTGAACGCAAAGATAACCGCATTACGCCCATTCAAATCGCGCCCGATGATTTTATTCCCGCCGAGGATAACCCGATTAAAATTCGTGAAATTGGCGCACATTGTTCGCTAACACAATGGATCAATAAAAACCGTATCATTCACCCGCGATGGGGCGCGGCAATTGCCCATAATGATGATGGCGAATGTTTTGGCATGATGGCATCATCACACCCTGTGGTGGGTTATACCCGCGCCGATGTTACCATGGAAATGGTTGGCAAATATAATTTTTATTTGGAGCCATTAAACCGTTTACTCATGGGCGCAAAAAAATATGGTCTTACGCTAGATCCCGCCAATATTCACATGGCGCAAGTACCTACCGCGCGCGAATTGGTCAATTTTATTGCCGCAGGTTTTGATGAAATTGATATTGGTGACACATCGCATGGACGCGACAGCGATTCACTCGCCGCGCTCACAATTTTAACCGATAACGGAATTTTAAAATTAGCGGATTAGATATCCAACACCAAACGTGCAGGATCTTCGAGTGCGTCTTTGATACGCACGAGGAATGTCACCGCTTCGCGACCATCGATAATGCGGTGATCGTATGACAATGCGATATACATCATCGGGCGCGCCTTGATTGATCCATCTTTCATCACCATCGGGCGTTCTTGAATTTTATGCATGCCCAAAATACCCACCTGTGGTGGGTTGATAATCGGTGTTGACATTAATGATCCGAAAATACCGCCATTGGTAATAGTGAACGTACCGCCCGCCATATCATCCATGGTGATTTTACCATCGCGCGCTTTCACGCCCAACATGCCGATATCTTTTTCAATTTGCGCCATTGATTTGGTATCGCAATCACGCACTACAGGTACAACCAAACCTTGCGGGGTCGAAACCGCAACCGAGATATCGTAATAATTTTTGTAAATAATATCATCGCCATTAATTTCAGCGTTCACCGCAGGAATTTCTTTGAGCGCATTGACCGCCGCCTTCACAAAGAACGACATAAAGCCCAATTTTGTTCCATGTTTTTTCTCAAACACATCTTTGTATTGGTTGCGCAATTCCATCACCTCACCCATATCAATTTCATTGAATGTGGTGAGCATTGCCGCTGTATTTTGCGCCTCTTTCAAACGACGCGCGATTGATTGACGAAGACGTGTCATCTTCACGCGCTCTTCACGAGGGCCAGTTGCACGTGGTGCAACAACAGGTGCAGGCGCGGCGACTTTCGGTGCATCGAGGAAATTGATCACATCTTCTTTGGTTACGCGACCATCACGGCCAGTGCCCGCAACATCATTTGCATTCACATTATTATCCGCCATCATTTTGCGTGCCGCAGGACCATTATCAACAGCAGATGGTGCCGCAACAGGCGCAGATGCAACAGGCGCCACAGGAGCTGGAGCAACTGGTGCTGGTGCTGCCACAGGTGTTGGCGCAACAGGCGCAGGATTTGCATTCGCTGCTGCACCTGCCGTAATTTCACCCAACACTTGACCAACCTTTACCGCGCCACCCGCGCCAACGGTAATTTTACCGAGAACGCCAGCCGCAGGTGCATTGACTTCTAATGTCACTTTATCGGTTTCCAATTCAACCAATGGCTCGTCGGCCTTGATCGCGTCACCTTCGTTTTTCAACCATTTTGCAACTGTTGCTTCGGATACGGATTCGCCAAGTGTAGGAACGAGAATTTGTGACATGAAAAGCCTCAGAAAAATGTTAAATTTGATCCCTGCAATTTGACGGTAAACACGGCAAAAATCAAGGGGGTAGAGGTGAGAATATGTCTATTTAAATGATAATTTCTGACAATAGAATCAATTAGGCCGCGCGAAATTGTGGGTATGACGTCATATGCCCAACCAAATTCCCATTTGGCGCAGGTATGGTCATATCTTCAATAAACGCAGATTTCTTTGCAATCATACTTCTTATACTCTGAGGAACTGATAATACAAAAGTAACGCCCGCTTTGGAACAAAGATCGATTGTTTCATCAGATACGTTTAAACATGGACGTAAAACCATTGATCGTCCATTGAAATCAAACTTGACTTGATCATGTGGAATATAATGCGATGGCGCTCTAAATAAATTTCTTTGTTCAGGATCTGTTTTCTTCAACATAAACAAACGTAAAAAATGATTGTTATGAGTAACATCATCATATACGCGTGCCCATCGATGTGGCGTGTTATTTGATAAACAAAATCCTGTCCATGGAACAGCTTGTTGGTTTAAAATGACTAATGATTGTTTTAAACGATCAGGATCAGCCGCTTCGATAAACGACATAAATTCATCCATTGTTTTAACTGATACAGATTGCCAATCAGAGTGTGTTTCATTGACAGGAAGACCGCGATCATCACGCGAATAAAATAAACCTGTGCCGCGCGTTAACGATGCCTTTGTGATCTCATCATCCATAAAATTTAAATGAATGCGATATGGTTTTGTTGAATCATATTCATGATCTTCGCGTTCCAAGTCACGGGCGGCTTTGCGAAAATGATACCCGCATTGGGGAGCATGTTCATGCCCCACTAACGTTTTGAAATGATCGGGGATATCAAAAGATCCTTGGGCCTTATGTGCTTTTGTAAATGATACCTTCGCGCCACATGGACAATGCGCCTCGGGACGACCACTCAACTCTTTATATTGTTTTGGTGTTACTAATCCGCGAACACCGTCAAGAATTACAATAGCATTAGGAATCAACAAACCCTTACAACCCTCACCCGCTTGGGGAAGGATCACGCGACGTGAATTCGGGGTAAAGGGTGCGTTCATAACAGCCTTTATACCAAAATACGGGCACCCCTGTCAAAATTCTGGAAAATGATGCCAGAATTAGAGTTTTAAAGCCTCATCCAGCAATTGCGCCTGCTCTTCTTGGTGTCGTTTCATATAGCCTGTGGCAGGAGCCGCCGCCGCAGGGCGGCCGGTAAAGCGGAAACGTTTTCCTTTAAATCCAGCAGTCGCCAATGTTTCCTCGAGTAACGGTTCCACAAAGAACCACCCGCCTTGGTTTTTCGGCTCTTCCTGAACCCACACAAATTCGGCGCCTGTATATTGTGCAAGTTCTTTGGCGAGTTCTTCTTTCGGGAAAGGATAAAATTGTTCCAAACGTAAAATTAAAATATTTTTCAGGCCGCGTTTTTCGCGCTCTTCGAATAAATCAAAATAAACTTTGCCCGAGCACATAATCACGCGTTTGATATTTTTTGGTTTTTCGAGTGTGTTCCACGCATCATCCCACAAATAACGGTGGAATGTTGTTTGGCCTGTGAAATCTTCGGTTTTCGATACGCATAATTTATGACGCAACAAAGATTTCGGTGACATGTTGATCAATGGCTTGCGGAAATCGCGACACATCTGACGGCGAAGCGCGTGGAAATAGTTTGCGGGCGTTGTGATATTGGTAATCTGCCAATTATCTTCCGCGCATAATTGTAAGAAACGTTCAGGACGCGCCGATGAATGTTCAGGTCCCTGTCCTTCCGATCCGTGCGGTAATAACATGACCAATCCCGACATGCGCAACCATTTTGTTTCGGCCGATGCAATATATTGATCGATGATCATTTGAGCGCCATTGACGAAATCACCAAATTGACCTTCCCAGAGCACCAATGAATTGGGTGCCGCCCATGTGTAACCATATTCGTAACCCAATACGGCCAATTCTGATAATGGACTATCATGAACTTCGAAACGACCTTGGTCAGTACCAACATTTGCAAGTGGATAATAACGGTTCATATTATTTTGGTCATGCAATGTCGCATGACGGTGTGAGAATGTTCCGCGCCCTACATCTTCACCCGATAAACGCACATCAAATCCATCAAGCAATAATGACCCAAACGCCATTGCCTCAGCTGTGCCCCAATCGAAGCCTGCACCCGATTTAAACATTTCTTTTTTCGCATCAAATTGACGCGCGATTTTTGAATTCAATGCAAAATCAGATGGAACATGCGTGAGTTTTTCACCGAGTAATTGCACCATCGCAGGTGTGATGGCAGTTTCACCACGACGCGCCGACCCAAATTTTGATTTATACGCGGTGGTCAATCCATTCCATGCACCTTCTAACCAATCGGCCTTGTTGACCTTATAACTCTTAGTAGCTTCGAATGCTTCATTCATTTTGGATTGAAAATCATCCACTGCGTGTTTGGCGCTGGCTTCATCCAAAACGCCTTCTGCAATTAATTTTTGCGCATATTGCGTGCGGGTTGATGGATGATCTTTGATTTTTTTATACATCACAGGTTGGGTGAACATTGGTTCATCCCCTTCATTGTGACCATTTTTACGGTAACAAATTAAATCGATCACTACATCGCGACCAAATTCTTGGCGATATTCAATTGCCAATCGCGCAACGCGTACAACTTCTTCAACATCATCAGCATTCACGTGGAAAATTGGCACATAAATCATTTTCGCCACGTCTGATGAATACGGGCCCGAACGTGTGTATTCAGGCAAAGTTGTAAACCCAACTTGGTTATTGATGATCACATGCATCGTGCCGCCAACAGTATAACCAGGTAATTCCGCCATCATCAATGTTTCGGCAACGGTGCCCTGTCCCGCGAAAGCAGAATCGCCATGTACGGTAAATGCCAACACCGAACGGCGCGTGACAGTATCGCCGCGCATATCTTGCTTCGCGCGCACCTTGCCCGCGACCACAGGATTCACAACTTCTAAATGTGATGGATTTGGGGTTAATGTCAGGTGAACCGAATGACCACCAATTTCACGATCATTCGAATACCCCATGTGATATTTCACATCGCCTGAACCAGGTGTATCATCAGGCGCGGATGGCATACCATTAAATTCAGCAAATAATTTTGTATATGGTTTACCCAATACGTTGGTGAGCGTGTTTAAGCGACCACGGTGCGCCATACCAACGGCAACTTCTTTCAAACCCAATTCCGCACCACGACGAATAATTTCCTCAAGGCATGAAATATATGACTCGCCCCCATCCAAACCAAAACGTTTTGCGCCTGTATATTTGGTGTGTAAAAAATCTTCCAATCCTTGCGCCGCGACTAATTGGTTGTAAATTGTTTTTTTCTCATCGGCTGACAAAGCAAATTGATTGTGCCCTTCGATTTTTGCGCGAAGCCATTCAATCTCTGCTGAATTCAACATATGATCAATTTCAATACCGACTTTGCCTGCATATATTTGACGCAAGCGCGCGGTTAATTGATCAATGCTGGTTTGTTGTAATCCCAACACGCCGCCCAAATATACAGTCGCATTTGGTGATGAAAAACCATAGGTATTTGGATCTAAATCCGCGCGATATTTTGGTGGACGTAAACCCAATGGATCAAGCGTCGCCGCAAAATGACCATAGGCGCGGTATGCTTTGACAAACATCAATGCCTTTAATGAATCATTGATCGCATTTGTGTCAATCGCCGCGCTCGCAGATGATTTGCCCGATTGATTTGCGGCTGCTTTTGATCCTTTTAAGGCCTCATCAGCTGTCGTCACGCCAAATGGCGCGGCAGGTTTTTTAAATTCTTTCGCGCCCCAACTTGCGCCCGAAATTTCACCGAGCAACGCCGCCTCATCATCACGGAGCGCATCGAAAAATACGCGCCACGATTCATCAACTGCCGTAGGTGACTTTAAATATTCGCGATATAAATTAGCGATATAACCCGCGTTATTGGCTGAAAGGATAGATAAAAGTGCGTTTGATTGTGACATTTTTTGTTTCCTGTAAAATGAGAAAGAATTAATTATTTTTAAGCGTGGTAAATAAAGCGGTTAAATTTGTGTCTTCTGCAGGTGAAATATTCATCGCTTGGAATCGATCTTTGTTACCGAGGATCATCAAAAATTCATTTAAACCTTTGCTGATCGTGTTCCAAAAACCTGTTTCGATTGGCATGTTTTCGGGCTCTTCACGAAATGCCTTGGCGACATTATGCGCGACCACCATCAATACTTTTTTGAAATGCAAAATCACCTGATCATTCATACGGTGACGGCGTAATACGGCGAGTGCCTTGATCACATCATCCAAAACAGCATCCGCGCGCGCGCGCCATACATCCCATTTTAGATCATTGTGCAAAGCCTCGACCACCATTTCGCGCACAAGCGGCGTAATATCATTATTAGATGATAATTGTTTTAAAGATGATACCAAATGATCATATTCGCGTTGTTCAGAAACGTTATCTTCATCCGTGTCGTCGGCATCAGACATCCAAATGCCGACGGCATAGATTAATCCCACAAGGAGATCTTTTTCATCATCAGTGAAGACGACGAGTTCCGACATCGCGCTTAGGCCGCCATCGCCTTAATGACAGCTTCGCCCAAATGTGATGGGCTTTCAGCAACCACGAAACCGCATGATTTCATGACTTCGATTTTTGCCTCGGCTGTGTCGTGACCACCTGAAATAATCGCGCCCGCATGACCCATGCGTTTGCCTTTCGGTGCTGTCGCGCCTGCGATAAAACCAGCAATTGGTTTTTTAGTTTTTAATGAACGGTAATATTCCGCCGCATCCACTTCGGCTGATCCGCCGATTTCACCAATCATGATGATCGCCTGGGTTTCATCATCCGCCATGAACATTTCGAGAGCGTCAACGAAATTTGTACCATTCACAGGGTCACCGCCAATACCGATACAGGTTGATTGACCCAATCCTGCCGCCGTTGTTTGCGCAACCGCTTCGTATGTCAATGTACCAGAGCGTGATACAACGCCGATTTTACCGCGTTTATGAATGTGACCAGGCATAATCCCGATTTTGCATTCGCCAGGTGTGATAACGCCAGGGCAATTTGGTCCGATCAAACGTGTTTTAGATCCTGTCAATGCGCGTTTCACGCGAACCATATCCAAAACAGGAATGCCTTCGGTGATACACACAGCCAATTCAATTTCGGCATCGATCGCCTCAAGAATAGCATCCGCCGCGAATGGAGGCGGCACATAAATAACCGATGCGTTACATCCTGTTTTTTCTTTTGCTTGCGCCACTGTATCAAATACAGGCAAGTTCAAATGTTTTGTGCCACCTTTACCAGGTGTTACACCACCAACCATTTGCGTGCCGTAAGCGATCGCTTGTTCGGAATGGAAAGTTCCTTGCGCGCCGGTAAACCCTTGGCAAATCACTTTGGTATTTTTGTTAACTAATACTGACATTTTTTCTCCTATCTAAAAAAATCAAACCGCAGAGGCACAGAGAACACAGAGATTATCTCCGTGATGACAATGCAACGCGCTTCACTCCATCTTTGACTAATGTTTCATTAAAATTGATCAGCAAACCCAATTCAATCATCAAACATTCTTCATATATCGATTCCAACAACCCTGGACCCAATGATTTATGAACGTTGATAGCACATCCAATGACTACCCCCGTTAAATCAGATCCCAGATCTTGAAATTGCTGAATCGACATTAAAAACTCTTTTCCTCTGCGTCTCTGCGGTTAAAAAGATTACGCCGCTTTCGACGCGTTTTGTGTGGCATCAACAATTTTGCGCGCAGCATCGGCAAGGTTATCACCTGACACGATTGGCAATCCGCTTTCGGCCAAAATTTTCTTACCCAATTCGACGTTTGTACCTTCGAGACGTACAACTAATGGCACCGCCAATGATACTTCTTTTGCCGCCGCAATAATACCTTCGGCAATGATGTCACAACGCATGATACCACCGAAAATATTGACCAAAATTCCCTTCACATTCGGATCAGATAAAATGATTTTGAATGCTGCGGTTACTTTTTCTTTGGTCGCTCCACCGCCCACATCAAGGAAGTTTGCAGGTTGACCGCCATATAATTTAATGATGTCCATGGTCGCCATCGCAAGGCCAGCACCATTCACCATACAACCAATGTTACCTTCGAGCGCAACATATGAAAGATCATAATTTTTCGCGATGGTCTCTTTTTCATCTTCTTCGGATTCATCGCGCATCGCGTTGGCTTCGGGTTGACGGTATAATGCGTTATCATCGAATGATACTTTTGCATCCAATGCCACAACCTCACCCGCTTTGGTCACAACCAATGGGTTGATTTCAACCATCGCGCAATCAAGGTCTGTGTACGCCTTATACATCGCCGCAAAAAACTTTTGGCTTGATTTCAATGCATCGCCAGAAAGCCCCAAACCAAAGGCTAATTTACGTGCATGGAACCCCTGGAAACCCGCCGCAGGATCAACATCAACAGTAATAATTTTTTCAGGTGATTTTTCGGCAACTTCTTCGATATCCATACCGCCTTCGGTTGATGCCATGAATGTCACTCGTGATGTCGCGCGATCTAATGTCACAGCCACATATAATTCGCGATCAATGTCGCACCCTTGTTCGATATATAAACGTCCAACCTTTTGTCCCGCAGGGCCCGTTTGGTGCGTAACCAATTGCATACCGAGCATTCTGGTTGCTTCTTCTTTGACAGCCTCAACAGATTTTACAACCTTTACGCCGCCGCCTTTACCACGACCGCCCGCATGAATTTGCGCCTTCACAACATAAATTGGGCCCGGGAGTTTTTTTGCGCCTTCAATCGCTTCATCAACGGTCATGGCAGCATGGCCTTCGAGCACGGCAACGCCGTATTTTTTCAATAATTGTTTGCCCTGATATTCGTGAATGTTCATTATATGTGTCTCCTGCAAAGGGGTCTTTTGAAAATATGATAAAAAGTCACTTCCTACTAGCACGCCCGCCCCATAAAAAAAAGCCACCTAAGACGCGCTATCCCCGATATTCAATTTGGGCGCAGAATGAACAATAGCCCATATAAGCCATTCTTATGATTTTTGTTAAGGTTTTGTTAATGAAACCATTGATTTTTAAGGTATTTTTCAGAAAAAACTTATCCAAAGGCACATAATTTTTTTGATTTTGGACAGAATCTAGGGTATAGTGAAAATAACTAAAAAAGATAACTATATAAAAATATAGATACAAAGGTGTGTAATATGGCAGTTGGTATCAATACCGTTTCCGCTACAAATCCCATTCCAGATGCAATTATGGCTGGCCTAACCGCTTATCCGGCACCCAATCCTGTGCTTGCAGCAGCAATGCCGAAACCTGCTGTTGCACCCACCCCTGCGGCACCTGAAAAAGATTCACCCACAGCTCCTATGTTCAAAACATCCGCATCAACCGATCAAACAAAAATAACTGATCCGCGTAATGATGGCTTTATGCTCATCATGTATCAATTGATGGTCGAGAATCAAAAACAATTAAAAACTCAAAACCCATCAGACGTGAATGATCTTGACTTTGCATCAATCACCAATCAATCAATCGAAGCTTTGCAAAAGGCAGGTATTATCACACCCGACCAAGCGATACAACTAAGCGAATTTACTTCAAATAATTTAGGTTTATTCCGTGAGGCATCATCATTCCAATTCCAAGGCTGGTCAAGCGCAGGCTTAATTTCAAATGATGGTTTTAATTCACAACGTGCATTATCGATCGCAGGATCCGATAATGCCGGTGGTGGTTATTGTGCACGCGGTACACGCAATATCTTAGTTGGTATGGGCTTTAATGCGCCAACTGGAAACGCTGAAGATTGGGATCAACAATTATCACGCACGGGATGGGTACGTTTGCGTGGCGTTACGCCAGGTAATGCCCCCGAGGGTTCTTTGCTATTTTATGATAGCGATGATGGAAATGGTCGCCGTGCGCGCAATAATGGTGGCGGTAAATACGGCCATGTTGAAGTGGTGGCCGAACAAGGTGGAGAACGTTTATTTGTATCAGACAAAGCGCGTCGTAATGCTGGCGGCTCGGTTCCTGATAACTTCGAAGGCGCATTTATCTATGTTGGACGAAATGCTCCAGAAGAAAATTATGAAATTCTTCGCCGCTTTAACGGTTCAAGGGATAATGGTTATGCCCCACAACCAGTAGGATGAATTAACATTTTATTTTGCTAATTATTGAATTTTAAAGTATAATAAAACTATAAAAATAAAAATAAATAATAATATCAAATAGATAGGGTGTAAAATGGTAACAACAACAGATAAATCCAGATGGACGAATATCTCCGCCTATACTGGCGCTGGTATTGAGAGCGACATACCTGCTCCTCCTGTTCGTGCCCCATTTGTTGATGCGGCTGACTCACAAGAAAAAGCCAAAAAAGATGACATGCCCGCATGGTTATTAGCGTCATTGCTCAGCAGCCCTAATCTCTCAGATAATGCAAACAACAAATCAAATCGTGATTGGGAACGATTCCTTGCTCAATTCGGGCAGGTCATTAACCGCCAACAACTCGAACAACAGGGCGAATTAAACCAACACGATAT
>JBIICJ010000048.1:0-11175 GCA_044238965.1 Micavibrio sp.
GCCGCCAAATGTGACGGGCACATTGCACATGGGGCATGCATTTACAAATACTCTGCAGGATATTTTAACCCGCGTTCATCGCATGAAAGGGTTTGATACGTTGTGGCAACCAGGGACAGACCATGCAGGTATCGCCACGCAAATGGTTGTCGAACGTCAATTGGATGAAAAAGGAATTTCACGCCGTGATTTAGGCCGTGATGAATTCATCAAAAAAGTATGGGAATGGAAAGAATATTCAGGCGGCACGATTACATCCCAATTACGTCGCTTGGGATCAACATGTGATTGGTCGCGTGAACGCTTCACGATGGATGAAGGCTTATCAAAGGCTGTTTTAAAAACATTCGTACAATTATATCGCGAAGGGTTGATTTACAAAGATAAACGCCTTGTGAATTGGGACCCCAAATTACAAACCGCCGTATCTGACCTTGAGGTGGATAGCCGTGATGTGAAGGGCAATATGTATCATATTCGTTACCCCATCGAAGGCGCGGAAGAGCGGTTTATTACGATCGCCACCACGCGCCCTGAAACTATGTTGGGCGATACGGCGATTGTTGTTCACCCCTATGATGAACGTTACACTGATGTCATTGGCAAATTTGCTGTGTTGCCGATTGTTGGTCGTTTGATCAAAATTATCGGTGATGATTATGTTGACCCTGAATTGGGAACAGGCGCAATGAAGGTAACGCCTGCGCATGATTTCAATGATTTTGAAATCGGCAAACGCCATGGTTTGGAAATGATTTCGATTATGGATGCGCATGCAAAAATAAATAATAATGCGCCTGATGAATATGTCGGCATGGATCGTTTCAAAGCACGCGAGAAAATTTTAGCGGAATTAGAAGAACAAGATTTATTGGTAAAAATTGAACCCGTGACACATAAGGTTCCGCACGGTGATCGATCAAATGTTGTGATTGAACCATATCTGACCGACCAATGGTATTGCGATGCGCCGACATTGGCAAAACCTGCGTTAGAGGCCGTTGAAACAGGCAAAACTGTATTCGTACCGAAACAATGGGAAAACACATATTATGAATGGATGCGCAACATTCAACCATGGTGTATTTCACGCCAGTTATGGTGGGGGCACCAAATTCCCGCATGGTATGACGAAGACGGAAATGTGTATGTTGCAGAATCAGAAGATGAGGCACGCACGGAGGCAAAACAAAAACACGGAAAAGCCATTGCATTGAAACGTGATGAAGATGTTCTTGATACATGGTTTTCATCTGCTCTCTGGCCGTTTTCAACATTGGGTTGGCCTGATAATACCGATGCTTTGCAAAAATATTATCCGACATCGGTGCTCGTCACTGGGTTTGATATTATTTTCTTTTGGGTTGCGCGCATGATGATGATGGGCATGCATTTCATGAAGGATGTGCCGTTTAAAACGGTTTATATTCATGCTTTGGTGCGTGATGCCAAGGGTCAAAAAATGTCGAAATCAAAGGGAAATGTGATTGATCCTTTGACGGTTATCGATCAATACGGCACAGATGCGTTGCGATTTACTTTAACCGCATTGGCGGCGCAGGGGCGTGATATTAAATTATCAAATGAACGCGTCGAAGGTTACCGTAATTTCGCCACCAAATTGTGGAATGCCGCGCGTTATTGCGAAATGAATGGATGCAATCCGCCTATCCAATTTGATCCGAATGCTGTCACACATAACATCAACCAATGGATTATATCTGAGGTGAAAAAATGTGCGGCGCAACTCGATCAAAATTTAGACAATTTCCGTTTCAATGATGCGGCCAACACAATTTATCAATTTGTGTGGGGTACATTCTGTGATTGGTATTTGGAATTCACCAAACCATTATTAAATGAATCAAATACCAATGATGCGTTGAAACAAGAAACACGTGAAACAACTGGTTGGGTTTTGGATCAGATTTTATTGCTGTTAAACCCATTTATGCCATTCATCACCGAAGAATTATATGAAAGCATGGCGGTACGTGAAAAGGGTACATTCTTATTCACGTCAAAATGGCCTGATTATTCATCCATTACTGCGCGCCCCGATGCGGAACGTGATTTGAAATGGGTTTTGAAATTTATATCCGACGTGCGTTCGGTGCGTGCGGATATGAATGTGCCCGCAGGCGCGAAGTTAGATTTGATGATCAAAGGGGCAAATGCGGAATCACTCGCGCGCGTCAAAAATTATGATGAAATTTTGCGTCGCATGGCGCGGTTAAATTCCATCACCGAAACCGCGAACGTGCCGCAGGGTTCATTGCAATCTGTTTTGGATGAAGCGACATTGGTGTTGCCAGTCGCGGATATTATCGATCTTGATAAAGAACGCGCACGTTTGCAAAAAGAGATTGAGAAATTGACCGTGGAAATCACAAAACTCGATCAACGTTTGGGCAACCACGATTTTATATCAAAGGCCGACCCCGATACGATTGAGGAGCAACGCGTTCGCAAGGCCGAAGCCGAGGCAACAACAGCGAAGTTACAACAGGCGATTTCTCAATTATCGGTGGCGTAAAACACATATCAAAAAATTAGGACAAAAAAAATCGCCCCCCGTTTTGACGCGGGGGGCAGTTCTACCTCATCAGGAGAAACCTGATATTTTTCAAAGGATTGAAAGAATAACCTTAATTATAAGATTAAGCGTCTTTCTTGCCTGAAGTCGGAAGGAATGAACCAAAGCGTTTTTCGAATTTCGACAATTGGCCTTTTTCCAAAATCTTTTGTGTACCACCGCGCCATGCTGCGTGTGACAATGGGTCGATATCCAATTTCATGACATCGCCTTCTTTGCCCCATGTGGTGCGTGTTTCATATTCTGTACCATCGGTCATAACAACTTTGATGGTGTGATAATTTGGGTGCCCTTGGGCTTTCATTGTTTTATCTCCTGTATTCGTGTAGAGGTCAATCTTATATCAGTGCGCGAGGCCAAAAAGCAAGCCTTTCAGCATGATTTTTTATTTTTTTTTAAGTTATTGATATAAAAGGATAATTTATGGATTTTCCGCAATCAAAACAGGCATTCGAAGCCCGATTTCCCCGTTTAAAGGTACGATCTCAGATCATCCGATTCATTCGGGCTTTCTTTGAGAATAAAGGATTCTGTGCCGTTGAGAGTAATATTTTACAGGTTATGCCTGGCGCAGACGTGCATATTCATGCGTTTCAAACGACTCAATTCGGGCTGGATCACGCGCCGTTGCGGGATATTTACCTGCACCAATCCCCCGAATTTGCCATGAAGAAATTATTGGTCGCGGGGCGTGATGTCGGATTGGACAAAATTTATCAAATTGTGCCTGTGTTTCGCAATTGTGAGGATTCAAAATTACATAGTGCCGAATTTACCATGATCGAATGGTACCGCACGCATGATTGTTACGAAACCATTATGCAAGATTGCGAAGATTTATTAATCGGCATTGCACGTGATTTAAACATCACTGAATTTCGATTCAAAGATCGTGTATGTAACGCGCTCGCGCGGTGTAAAAAATTACGCGTACGCGATGCGTTTCAAAAATTTTATGGGTTTGATCTCGCGGATGTATTGAATGATCGTGATGCGTTTGTATCGGCGTTGGGATCGAATTGTGGTTTCGTTATTCGCGACAATGATTCATGGGATGATATTTTTTTTGCTGCGATGGCGCATAAAATTGAACCAAATTTAGGTCACGGAAATCCAACGATTTTATATGAATATCCTGCGCATATGGCGGCATTATCGCGTGTTTGTGATGATGATAAACGTTTTGCCAAACGGTTTGAATTATATGTATGCGGCGTTGAATTGGCGAATGCATTTGATGAATTAACCGATGCCGCCGAACAGCGAAAACGATTTGTCGAGGATATGGCGGAGAAACAAAAAATTTACGGCAATACATTCCCGATTGACGAAGAATTTTTAACCGCGATTGAATATGGTTTACCGCCGACAGGCGGGATTGCTCTCGGGGTTGATCGGTTGATCATGCTGGCAACGAATGCCGACACCATTGACGATGTATTATGGTGGGGCAAAGTTTAAAACCTATTTCGCCAATGTTTTGCCCGACGAACGAAGGTCAATAAATGCCTCTTCCAAACGGGTGACAATGCCTTTTTCGCCCGCACGCAACCATCCACGGGGGTCATATTCTTTTTTGTATGGCTTGCCGCTTTGTGGGTCGATTTGGTGTTTAAATGCATTAGCATTTGCACTTACATACGCGCCAATCGGCTCGGCAAATGCAAATTGTGTGTCTGTATCAATGTTCATTTTAAACACGCCGTAATCTAATGTTTCGGTGATTTGATTTTTATCGGAGCCCGATCCGCCATGGAACACAAGATCAAGCGGGTTTGCAGCTGTGCCGCGCTTTTCCTGAACAAGTGATTGTGAATTTTTCAAAATTTCAGGGCGGAGTTTCACGTTACCTGGCGAGTAAACACCATGCACGTTACCAAATGATGCCGCGACCGAAAAATGACCAAGTGGGGTTAGCAAATCATAAGCCTGCAACACATCTTCGGGTTGGGTATATAATTTTGCGTTATCAATATCGTCTGATCCGACGCCATCTTCTTCACCGCCTGTGCAACCTAATTCGATTTCAATGCTCATATCAATCGCATTTAATCGTTTTAAAATGCGCGCACATTCATGAATATTTTCCTCGAGAGATTCTTCGGATAAATCCACCATATGTGATGAAAATAAAGGGCGGCCATATTGTTTAAAATATGCCTCACCATGATCAATCATCGCATCAACCCATGGTAATAATTTTTTATTGGCGTGGTCTGTATGCAAGATAACGCATACGCCATATTCTTTTGCTAATAAATGCACATGATGCGCGGCGGCAACAGCGCCTAATACTTTGGCTTTAAATGAATCGGTCATACCTTTGCCCGCATAAAATTCGGCGCCGCCATTTGATAATTGGACAATCACATCTGATTTTGTTTTTGATGCGGCCTCAAGCACAGCATTCACAGAATTTGTTCCCACAACATTGATGGCGGGCAGGGCGTAACGACCTTCTTTACATGCGCGCAATAATGTTTGGTAATCACGGCCAGTAACAACACCAGCAGGTAAAGTAGATGACATGAACAAATTCCTTCCGTTTGTGGAAGTTGTTTGTGCCATAATTTAAAGTGAATGAAAAGTGGTAGAGATTATTATGGTGCAACAGGTGTTGAAGTTGGAGCAGGAGCTTTGATCATGGGGGCTAGACCAGCGCCACCACGTGCACGCATTGCAGCAAAAACTACGTTTGATCCTGTACCTGTTGGTGTTACTTTACTCATCTGTTTTTCCCAATAATCCTTCATCAACTAAGTTATCAAGGGCGCGGGCTTTTGTACTCGCTGGTTCTTGATATAACCTGTCTAAGAGCTCATGCCGTTCGGCCTGTTCCAACTCCACCGCTGTGACCAATAATTTGACATCGCGCAAGGTTGGTTTTCGCTCGTTGAATCCATTTATAAACGTTTCCAGAACATTTTGCAAGTTTTTATGCGAATTTTGGCAATAATCTAGGGCTAACTTAAGATTTTTCCTTGAATATCCGACAGTTAGCATGTGCATAACCCGCCCATCATCGGTGCCTTCCTCGCGCATGATGCACCCATTGTCATAAAGCCATTGGATATCGCGGCTCATCGTGTGTTTGTCGATATTCAGGCGGTCACCCACGGCGGATTGGGTCGTGCCGGCATTGGCATCAATATCATTTAAAATTAGAGCGCGGCGCACGGGGCAGGACGGGTCACCCGCCAGCGCATCAACCAAATGGTCAATGATCAGACCCATTTGTTGGATCTCACTGGCAGAGGCCTGATTATGCGCGGACTTAAGTTTATTCGGTGACATAGGGGTATTATAGCATGGAAAAGCTGAAAAAATAATTTCCTTTCTGCGCCACAATGCCAAATAATAAGAGAAAATTTGAGGAAATTATGTTCACAGAACCAACAACATTTATTTTGGGTGCAGGTGCAAGCTGGCATTACGGATATCCGACAGGCGCGGATTTGATTGATCAGGTTTTGGAAAGGGCTATGGATAGTGGTTTTTTTCAAAGATCAATAAGCAATGATAGAAATAATCTAACCAAACCTCTTTCGCAAAAAATTATTCAATTGGCAGATTTTGATAGCCCATTATTTGTAAATTATGACTTTTATGACACGGCTACAGCAAACCAAATGTTAGAAGGAATATATGGGCATTTGAATGACAAGAATAATAACCTTCGATTTAAATTAGCAACAATAAATCCTTTAGTTATAGATTCTTTTCTATCTGAGAATTCTAGCATCTCTGATATTGGTCGATTTAATATTGCAAGGGCTATTTTAGAGTGTGATGCAAGAGAGTATCGTTTACAATATAATATAAATAGAGATCAAAAGCCTGATCATGAAATAAACCCTCCAGATATCAAAAAAAAAATATTCAGAAAAACCGATGACTGGTATCGTTTTCTAATTTATAAAATTGTTAAGGGGTGTGAAACAATTGATGATTTGTTGGGGCAGGCTGAATATTTAAAAATAATTACCTTTAATTACGACATTTCTTTAGAAAAGCGCCTTTATTCTGCGCTCATGAAAATTGATATTTTTGATAAAAAGAAAGATGTTAGCGAAGCAATAGAGTTGCAAGAGAAACAGAGAAAAATTAAGCAGTTCATTTCAGATATTGTTATTCATGTTTATGGAAGTATTTCGGATGAGTATGACCAAAGATCCTATGGTGTGGAAATTCATAATCCAGAAAATGCCGCATTTGATTGTGAGAACTTAGATTTTTTATTGGATTCATATAAAGGTTTGGAATTGATTTCACCGAAAGATAATTCACAAAATGTTATAGATCGCGGAGAGGTTTGTTCGGATTGGCTTGGAAAATCAAACTATATTTATATTTTAGGTTTTGGTTTTGACGAGCAAAATTCGAAAATTATTGGCTTAGGTGATGTATTTCAAAAGAATGGTAAAACAGTGTATTTCACAAACTTTGGTAATAGCGATGTTGTTAATAAACGATTTGAGAAGTTAATTTTTGGTACTAATCATTCTGGCTGTCATCAATTATTCTTAAATAATGGTGTAGCTTTTCGCCCTGATAATTTAAGTAGAGTGTTGTACATAGAAAAATCGATTAACAATGTTTACGACGCACTAGATAAAGATTTTGACCTTTAGAATCTATATTTAAACGCAACGCCGACGATTGATACAGACCCTTCGGTTTCCGCGCGGATATTGGTTGAGCGGCCTGGGAGTGCCCCTGGGCGCGTGACATTAATCGTTTCATCCGCGATAAAAATTTGTGTTGCCGCCAAATCAAGCGATAGGTTTTTGTTTAATTGATGTGTGCCGCCAACCGATATCCACGTACGATCACCATCGGGCGTGCGCGATGAACGAAATTCATCAACCGTTGGTGTGGGGTCATATTGCATGCCCGCGCGGAATGTCCAATCATCAGAATATTTATATTCACCGCCCACGTTAAACGCGACCGTGTTTTTATAACCTTGTGTTGTCACATCATCGGGTTGGCCTGCGCGTTTCACGCGGATTTCTTCGAAATTACTCCATCCAAACCATGTTGTGCCTGCCAATAATTTCCATTGGGGTGTAACGTCCCACGCCACGCCTAATGATGCAATATCGGGCAGGTTTAAATCGGCCGTACCTGCAACAGATGTCACGGTTGACGGCGTTCCTGTGCGCACATCGCCCTCTAATGTATGATCAATAGCGGATCGATAATGAAGACCGATATTAAGATCATCACGTGGTTTGATAAGAATGCCCGCATTCCATCCGAGCGAAATATCATCGCCTTTGACAGATGTTTCGGCATCAACCAACACAGGCCCCACACTTGTAATCAATACGTTACGATTTAATTTGGCATTTGCTTGTTGAATATCTATGCCGCCACCAATCGAAATTATATCATTGGCCTTGTACGCCGCGACTAAAGAGTGGTTGATTGCCTTTAAATGTGTTTTTGTGGAATCATAACGGCTGAAGACGGTTTGATCATAATTATTTCCCAAACCAAATGGCGCGGATAAACCATATCCAATCCATAATTCATTATTCATTACAGGCATTGCCGCATAAAAATTTGGCACAGGTGATAATTTATAAGGATTATTCGTGGTTTCACCAGAAATTGCCGATGGCACACCCGCGATTGTTGCGGTTGACCCCGTGTTTGTTAATTCTGAATCGGGAAGAAGGAAGTGCGTACCAAATTGAATTTCGCGTTGTTTGAGTTGTGTTAAGCCTGCGGGGTTAAAGAAAATTGTACTGGCATCGCGTGCGGCAGCCGTTTCGCCAGCAAAGGCTGCTCCTAAACCTGAGACAGATTGTTCTTGAATAAAAAATCCTGCGGCATTCGCGGATAGTGGTAACAAAGCTAAGCTAGATAAGATTAAAGATAAGAGCGCTTTCATACTTATATCCTTCGCTAACAGATTGTAAAAAAGTTTATCAAGGGAGGGATATAAGTCAATTAATCTAAATGGTGCAGCGCCGTAAATAAGGCGGATTAATGTATTTTATTTAACGAAATAGGAAAATGATTCCAATCAGTGTTAACAAAATGATGATTAGTTTTTTAAAAATTTGTTCAGGAATTTTTTTATGAATGGCATATCCAACAATTGCCGATAAAATAAGTGGAAAACATATCCACCAATATTCGATTGTCGCCTGAAGGGCAGATCCTGATGTGAGGCTGTTTTGAATGAAGCGGTATATATTGCCGATACAGAAAAATAGTGCCATTGAGGCTCTGAGAGATGTTTTATCTTTAAATTCATCTCGACAACCCATGATAACAAAAGGCGCGCCCGTTGTTGTTAAGCCTTGAATAAATCCGCCCACAATCACAAAGAATTTTTTTAAAAAAGAGGGCGGATGAAAATTTGGGGCGAGAATGTTTTGTAATCCATAGGCGATAAGAAAAATAGCAAAAATTTTGAGCAGTGTTTCACTCGGGAGTACATCCATTAAATACGTACCAATGATGTACCCGGGTAAACAATATAAGGTCAGTTTCTTAACGTGGTTCCATTCAATATAATGCCAATTTTGAATGATAATGGTGCCGCTAAAGACGATGCCCATATAAATTGATAAATGGATGAGCAGTTTGAAATCAAAAAATAAGCCTGACGTGCTTAAAAAAGAAATTGTTCCGCCAAATCCAAAAATACTTTCAATTAAGTAACCGATGAATGCGCACACACTAAGAATTATATTCTCATTCATGTGCGCGCATTCTCCGATTAAAATTTAAAACGGGTATAGATATCTTTTTAATACCCGAGATTGTGCATTTTCACGGCTGTATCAAGCATGCGGTTTGAAAAACCCCATTCATTATCATACCATGTCATCACGCGTACCATTTTTCCGTCAATCACTTTGGTGCCCGCGAGTGAGAAGATGGATGAGCGTGGATCATGATTGAAGTCGGTTGATACTAAATCTTCATCATAATAACCCAAGATGTTTTTGAGTGCGCCATCAGCGGCGGCGATAATTGCCTTATTAATTTCATCGGCAGTGGTTGCGCGTTTTGGTACAAATTTGAAATCAACCACGGATACATTTGGTGTTGGCACACGAATGGATACACCATCAAGTTTACCGTTTAATTCAGGTAATACTTTGCCAACGGCTTTTGCTGCACCTGTCGATGTCGGGATCATGTTTAACGCGGCCGCGCGTGCGCGGTGCAAATCTTTGTGCATGGTATCAACGGTGCGTTGATCGCCTGTATATGAGTGAATGGTGGTCATGAAACCATGTTCAATACCAACCGCGTTGTTAATAGCATATGCCACGGGTGCAAGACAGTTTGTGGTACAGGATGCGTTTGAGACGATGATATGATCTTTGGTAAGTTTGTCTGAGTTTACGCCGTAAACAACAGTAAGATCTTCACCAGTTGCAGGAGCAGAGATTAAAACTTTTTTCGCGCCGCCTTGGAGATGTAACTCGGCTTTGTCTTTGTCGGTAAAAACACCCGAGCATTCCATCACGATATCAACGCCAACTGATTTCCAATCAATCGCCGCAGGATCTTTTTGGTTGAACGCTTTGACGTTTTTGCCTTTGATAGTGATTGTGTCAGTTCCATTATGTGTGACATCAAACGGGAAACGACCATGAACAGAATCGTATTTGAGTAGATGAGCATTTGTTTTTACATCGGCTAAATCATTGATCGCAACCAATTCTAAATCTGTGCGGCCTGATTCATATAATGCGCGCGCAACCAAACGTCCGATACGACCAAAGCCGTTAATGCCAATTTTCAGTGTCATTGAAATCTCCAAAAAGTGAATAATGTTAATGTGGGAATAGTATTAGTTCTTTTTGACCCGTTTGGTCAATGTGTCAACGCGTGAGGCGAGTTTGGTGATTTTATCCGCCAATTCGCGTTCTTGGCGAGGCTCCAAACCTTGGTAAACGATAGGTTTAGGGGTTTCGCGTTCCGCAGGGGTAGGTGCGGGAGCTTGTTGTTGTAATTGCGCCATTTGCGCCCGTAATTCATAAATTTCATCGGCCAATACCAATGATGTTAACACCATTAATTGTGAATTTTGTGCAGTGCCGCCATTGCCTTTGACATCACGCATACGGGCATCAACATATTTCCCCAAATCAATAACACGTTGCTCTTGTCCTGCATCGCATTGGATCGCATAATTTCGGCCGTCAATAATGACATTTACTTCGCTCATGATCTTATGCTCCCGCTTGTTTCAAAAGGGCTTGAACTTTTTCAATAGTGTTATCAAGTTTTTGCGCCAGCATTTCTGAATTTTTATCATTGGCAGGTTTCGCTGCCGTGATCGGTGCCCATGAAGATGGTGAAGGTGCAGGAGCCGCGAACAAATCAATTTGCGCTGATGCGGCTTCGGCCTTTGTTTTGGCAATGGCACGCGCAATCGCGTTTTGCATTAATTTTGTGTTGCGTTCTTCTTGCTCAACAATATCTTGTTCGAGCGAGGTGATTGTTTGTTCTAATAAATCCAATGAGGCGTAAATATCGTCCAAAGCCATGGAAATGATCCCTATGTGAATAAGCTTAATGTGGTCACAACTCTATCGAACCCCATC
>JBIICJ010000137.1:0-2780 GCA_044238965.1 Micavibrio sp.
AAATGTAGTAACTACTCCCGTTGCTGTAATTTTTCGAATTCTGTTATTATTGGTATCGGCTACATATATGGAAGATCCATCAGTACAAATACCTGAAGGATTGTTAAATTGAGCTGCTGTTCCTGTGCCATCTGCAAAGCCAGCGACTCCCGAACCCGCAAGTGTTGTAACTATTCCTGTTGGTGTAATCTTTCGAATTACGTTGTTATTGGAATCAGCTACATAAACATTATTATTATTATCTAAACAAATGGCTGATGGATTATTAAATTGAGCTGCTGTTCCTGTTCCGTTAGTGGCCCCTGCAACTCCTGACCCTGCAAAAGTGGAAACAACCTGTGCATTACTTAAAAATGAAGTAAATATTAAACTTGCTAAGAAGATAATTTTTTTCATAGTTTATAGTTGATAATAGCAAAGCTATCGTTAAAAATATTTTACCTAAATTGATATTGTAATTAACAAATGTATTAAAAAAAATTGAAAAAAGTGGCTGAATTTCAGCCACTCCATCAACTCAAAAACCAAGAATAAAGAGAATTCCTATCTGCTTGGGCTTTAGAGATGCCTCCAGAAAACTGAAAGGCATTCACTCCTCTTGAAAGGAAAGTGTCAATATAGGAACTTTTATTAGCTCCTGTAAATAGATTAAACATATTCCAAAGATTAATATCTCCATTTTCTTCTCTACAAAAACTTTCATCATTGTAGTAATCTTTGGCTATGGTGGAAATATGACCATCATTCATAAGTAATTCAGGAAGTATTAATTTCTCCTTTTTTGGAAGATAATTATACAACCTACTTTTACCTATAATTTGAGCAAATTGGCTTTCTGAAAGATGATAATTTTGTAAATCTTGCATCTCTTTTAAATGTTGGTCAGGAAGATAATTTTCAAGAACATTAGACATTCTAATTATTAAATCAGATGTACTCATCACTTTGATTTCATCTTTAAAACCATCAGTAGAAATACACATGTTACAACACACCATATTTTGAAACCCAATAAAGAACTTAAACTTTTCATAACTTTTTTTGTTATATAAGTTTTCTGTATTGTAAGCTCTAACTCCTCCAACTGTTAAAGCCAAAAGATTGCCATTTATATTGGCTGTAATTGATGGGATTCTAAAAATAAAAGCCATCCTTTCATAGTACATTGTGCGTTGTTGCTCTGTTAAATCTTTGGCAGGAACATGAAGTGCATCAGGAGTTCTGCCTCTAATGAGGTGACTTGTTCTAATTTCAGGCTTATCTATAACCTCATTTGGGAAAACTTTAGAAATTGAAGCATAAGCTGCTTCAATAAATTCCTGATGAGAAATAGTAATTTCATTGTCTTTTGTGAAGACAGGAATGATTCAATCTTCTTTTAAATGAGAAAGGCCAACCTCTTCTGTGTTAGCCTCTATAAAGGGAGATTTAGCAACAATTTTAGGTATACTCCTAGAAGAAGAAACTATGCTTTCTTGCTTTAAGAGTATTGGTGCATTTTGTTCAGATTTAACTGGTGTGAGGGTAAGTTCCATTTCCATTTTTTGATACATTAGAAATAAGGTTAGTTAAAAGGTTCTTTTTGTTTATGAATTCTTGTTCTAAACTCTTGGCTAAATCAAGATTGTTATGATACAAATCAGATAGTTCCTGTAAATTCATACACTCTACTATTTTCTGCTGCATCTCGGATTTTGTCATGGTGCTATTACACCATTCTAATATCTTTTTTCCTGTATGAGTATTGATAAGAAATTGGGACTTGCTTTCAAAAAGCAGGGTTCTGTCTTTTGATGCTACAGCGAAGTGTTTGCTATCTATATCAAAAACAATTGTAAATTCGTAAGAAATTTCATCTCTTTGTATAGCTTTCAAGCCTACTTTCTCTGGTACCATCTTACCATTCCTTTCACTGATAACATAATCTTGTTTTACTCTCATGGTGGCAATAACATGAGCATTGCAATTAAGTATCTTATCTACAAATGCTTTTTGCATAGGAGTGATTTTGCTCCAATTGGTAAAACTATTTCCTGGCAATGAAGCATGATAGTCAATTAGAAAATCCCAACAATGACTTGTTGAGTCAATAATAATAACTTCAATTCCGGAATTGATACAAACATCAATAGCTTGTATATATCTTTCAGGAGAATGCGGATTACTTAGGTTAAGCACACTATATTCTCCCAAGTGTGCATAGAGATTAGCTGAGCCATTTTCTGTATCAATGACAGCTACTTTGCTCATATCTCCATTTGTGAGCCCTTGTGCTATTAAAAGGGCACTCATTGTTTTTCCAGAACCTGATGGTCCTTGTAAAGCCATTTTTATCTTTGCTTTACTTCTTTGTGATTTTGTTAATTGCATGGTTTTTCTATTAAATAAATTGATATTAATTAGTTGAAAATTTTCCATCAGTGGAAAACCATCAATAAAAGATAAACAATAATATAACTTAGGATTTTAAGATATATGATTAAACTTGTTCTCTTATTGGTAGAAATCCGATAATGGTTTTAAAAAAATTGACAATAAAAAAAGGGAGACTAAATCTCCCTTTATGTTACTGCATTATCCTTGAAAGGTCAATAGGATGATGATCAATATTTTTAGATTGTTTTTCTAATGCAGGTTCTAAGTATGCTATTAATTCCTCTTCAATCTTTTCTTGATGTACTGACATATAAATTTGAGGTACTAATTCTAATACTTTATTTGCATTTATGTAGTAGTAACTTATTTTTGAGGGTCTATCTTTAATAGAAGCTGTTTTTACT
>JBIICJ010000159.1:0-11122 GCA_044238965.1 Micavibrio sp.
CGAATCATCTAAACCAATCTCAGCAAACACAGTGTCTAGCGTTGCCTTTAATAGATTATCGCAATCGAGATACCTTTTCCGAATGTTTCCATTCTTCGTGTAAAATCTATTCGAATGAAAATTAATCTCAACCTCTAAACCCTCTGACTCGGTAAACATTCCGTTAATTGAGCTGGTATCAAACCCAGAAAGTAATGCGCTAAGCGTCTTTTTAAACTCTCTTCCTTCCTTAGAAATGATCGTTCTTCCTCTAAATTGCCGATATAGCTTGTTTAAACTTATAGGGATTAAATCTAGCTCGATAATCATTTGACTTGTCCTTTTCGCATTGAAACAATAATTGAGTGGTCTGTCTTACCCACTCCGTCTATTTCCTGTCTGGATTTCCTCAGCTTCATGGATGAAGTTGGGGGAGTCCTTCATCTTTCGTAAATTTCAGAAACATGTCTTTTAAAAATATTGGCTACTAAATACGGGACGGTTTGAAGATTGTAACCAGTAACTCGATTACCTTTGTGAGAATACCCACAAATATGAGTCATTTCATGGTAAAGATTTTCCACCCTATCAAGCCAATTTAAACCAAGCTTTCTAGTATTCACATAAATGATATTATTCTCAGCATACCCAATGACGTTAGAAAATGGGTTCCAAGTTTTATAAGGCTTAATAATAACCGTAATATTCTTTGGAAACTTTTCTAAAACTGAAGCAATGGTCACTGGTGAGTGTTGAGTGTGATTAAAATAATCCTCTTCTCTTACCCTATTTAAAAAATCTTCGTCGTTATAATGCTTCATTAAAACTGATGCAGCCTTACGGATATTCTCGTCATTTATCTCGCATATTATACGCATAATTTACCATCCAATTGGTGTGTGATAGGAAATAATCCCAGCACATACGAACATTATTAACGCATAAATAACCATTATTATATCTGATTTATTCATGGCGAATAATCGCTAGACATTGTTGTAGAACTTGGTTTGATCTTACTCGATCATATTCAACCGAATCAACCCCATCCTGGAAGCCTAAAACTTTACCAGTATGGTAACCAAACACCAAAAACACAATATAAAGAATAATGTTAAAATACATTAAAAATCTCCGTATCTAAGTCCATTTCAAAAACCATGTTGGAATTATCGGCACGACAAACCGCTTTTCCTGATGATGAAAGACCAACATAGGTGAAACCATAATTGTATTTATCAAAATCTTGGAGAGTAAAAACTGTCCCAATGGCCCATGATCGTGCTACTAATTGAGCAAGTGTCTTTGGATCATCACCTCGATACTTACCAGCAAACACTCTTATGAGAGAGGGCACTACATAATGAGGAATATCCTGCATTGAAAAAAGAAAAGAACGTACTTCAGTGTTGTTTGTTTCAAAACTCGTTAAGAGTTCTAAGGTTTGCTCTGGTGCTTTTTCGATTTCGTCGGCCAGTTGATTCATCGTTTTCATTAATACCTCTTTCATAGTTGTAAAGCTCATCTCTATTCGTCATAGGAAGGAGCCTTTTTATTATTTCCACAGTTGCTAAACAATCTGATTCTGCATTGTGGTGATTGAGTTTAATACCTAGTTTTCTGCATATATTATCTAGTGAGTTCGATTCAAAAGTAAAGCGGTCATGTAATACTTTCGCAAGTGAGTGTGTCGAGTATGGCCTAAGTTTATTTACTTCAAAGTAAGGAAGATCACCCATATTGAGCATTTGAAGGCGAAGTATTGCATAATCATATGGGACAATTTTTCCGTACATTTTGACGTTGGAATGACACCAGAATTCAGTCGCTTCAGTCATTCGGATGAAGCTTACAATACCCTCGTAAATCTCACTAAACTTCTTATACGTGCTTGCCTCACGCTCACTTATTCCATGAACTGCCTCAGCTTCTTTTGACCATTTCCAGGGACTGCATTGTATGGACAATGTATTAACCACGTTAAACGAATCATCTAAACATGCAAAGAAGCCTGTAATGATTTCAGCTTCAAACACATTAAGACTCGTCGTTTCTAAATCTGCAACTAATATCAAGCAACTTCCTTTGCGCTAGTAAATTGAGATTCAACCACTACAATCTGAGTCTTAGTGACTCCATCTTTCTCATAGTAATCTAGCGTTCCCTCGACAAATAATTCTTTACCATCGTGCAAGTATTTACCCAAAAGTTCAGCAAGTTTACCATAGGCAACGCACGAGTGGAACAATGCTTTATCTTTTTCACCTTCGCCCATGCGCTTATAGGTTGTAAGAGTAAAAAACGTAATTGGCTTTCCATTTTTACTTGTCATTGTTTTTGTGTTGTAAACTTTACCTAATAAAATAACCTGATTAACACCTAACATATATTAATTCCTTTTCGCTTCACCAATAAGCCTTGATGCTTCGTCTTTTGTAATATTTTCTTCAAACTTAATTCCCATCTTTCTCAATGCGTTCTTTTGTGCGTCACTAGCGGCACCTTGTAACGGTCTTTGCTGGCCAATACCTTCCACCTGAAAAGTAGGTTTTGTAACCTCTTTAACTGGTGCTTTTACTGTTTGACGTGTTGTTTCCCACTGTTTTATCGCTGGATCATTTTTCCAAGAATTTTCATAATCTCTAGATTCTTCATCGTCACAAGATTCCAGCATAAAAGTTTTAAGATAACAGTATTTAATGGCCATAGAGTAAGCTTTTCCAGTTGCTTTATCACCCGAATCAATTGCGTATGCAAAACATTGTGTCTGAAATTGCTCTGTTGGGTTATCACTGTTCATAAAAGTAACAGAAGCCCATACTTTGACCATATATGAACGGGAGCTAGTGGTTTGTCCGTTATACGATTTTTGAACTTCAAAAGATTCAAGCTCACAAGTTTCCATTCGAGCCATTGCAACGATACCAGCATTAGCAATAGGATCATGGAGCAATCCGGTCACATCATCGTGAAGGACGGCAGAATAAGAAGACTTTTCGTTAATTTTAACCGTTCCGCCCTTGTGAACAGATTTTACTTGCTTTTGAATGTCGTTGATTTTTTGATAAAGATTTTTCATTTTTTACCTCTTTAAGTTTAATACCTAATTTTTTTGCAACCTTTTCGATCGCCTTATCTAACTTTTCTTTTGTAAGTCTTTTATAACAAGCGCAACGAGTTTGACTAACAATTTCTTCTTCATCATTAAATGCTGAAATTAATTCATACTCTTGACGGCAATTTGGGCAACGGATTATCTCGCTCATGGTGTCCTCAAGAATTTTTGAAGATACCAACCAACAGGCCCATGTTCATCGTGTCCAGCGTACCAAATGCCTTCATGATCTATTTTTATTTCAGTGATTTCAAACATGAAACAAATCTTGTCTTTCTCAAATATAACTTCCTGACCGATCATAAATCGAGTTTCCATTATATGCCTCCAAGGGAATAGCAGAAATCTGTTTGGTATTTTGGGGCGCAATAAATATTGGCCATATAACTAGATTCACCAGTTTGAGCGATCCTAGTAGCAACACAATAGTTTAGAGCTTCTTCTTTTGAATAGCATCTTTGGGTGGTGTTCTTGCCGCAGGAAATAAGTAGTAATAAAGCTAGTAGTTTCATTTGATACCTCTTAATTCAAGTGAATCATTGAAACAAGTTCTTCTAGCTCGTCTAGTGCTTTTTTTGCTCGTGATAAATCTTTAATTGTTTCAATCTTAGGATCTTTCGATTCTATTTCGTCATTTAGTGCAAAATCAATATAAGTCCTTACGTCAGCAAAGTGACAATCAATCAAATACAATACTTGCTTTAAATCTTTCTTTTTCATTTTGTACCTCTAGGTTAAATTAAAAAATATTTGGATATTCACTTTTAAAATCAATTAACTGCTCATCAGTATAGTCATGATTGTCTTGATAAAAAAATTCAAGTAACTCCAAACCAGCATTTTTTAGTTTTGATTTTGGAACAATGTAGTAATAAGTCCAAACATCGTCCCTGTAAACGATTAATTCTTCACTAGAACACATTTTTTGAGTGTATATTTCAAGATCATAACTTTGACCATGACGCACTTCCAACACTAAATAATAAGCGAGTTTAAAATCAATCATTTTATACCTCTTTTTTTAATTTAGTACTGTAAAAATCATGTATAAATTCTATATCTTCTTGATCGGATTCACCGCACCACTCTTTTAAAAAAGAACCATCCTCTAAAGCATAAATAATTTGTTGTGTGGAATAGTTATTTTCTAAGTCTTTAAAATAATCCATCAAACCTTGAAGTCTAGTGCTCATTTTATACCCCTCTCGTTTAGTAGAAGCTAATTATAACACAAAACTGACCATGTAAATAAGCTATTGTAATTGATACAAAGTACTATAATCGTATTGTACTAATATCGTACTAAGTATTATCAATTATTTAGGGTTTACAAAGCATGTCGTTTTTCTTAAATATCTAATACGGCCCTGGGGGATTCTTGTTTCGCCCCTCACGTTGCCAATTGGAAAGGTCGTACATGGTTGCGTGCTCTAGTCAGTAAACAAGCTTAGAAACTTCGGCTCCAAAAAGCATATTGGCTTTCGGTGAATAGAAGCAACTGAGGACAGGAAGAATAAACTTTAAGTTAATTTCTTAATGGTTGTTTTCTTCTTAGTTTTCTTGCTTATTTCTTCTCACCAAAAAGCATTTATTAGGGATTATATGAAAGAACTAGAGTTTAGTTATTCTGAAGAACATAAAGAACACATAAGAAAGAAATCAATAATCCAGAAGAAACAATTTGATTTAAGTATAGAAGCTAAGAAGAATTTTTATTCTTCTGATTTATGGAAAGAGATTAGAGCTTATATGTTAAATAATTATGAGAATGAGTGTTCTTATTGTTTGTCAAAGAAAAGCCTTCAAATAGACCACATAAGACCAATATCAACTAATCCATCAAGGTCTTTAAAGTTAATTAATCTTCAAATTCTTTGCAAAAATTGTAACCAGTTAAAATCAAATCTTGGTAGAAAAAGATACGGAATGAAAAAGAAGCCAAACTGGAAACCATTTCACATTAAAAACATTCAACCCCTTTGGATGGATTTTTTTAAAAAAATAAATTAGCCACTAAATAGCAATTTTTGACATTTGTTAGTAAGCCTGTAACTATTTAATCATGACTAAGGTTACGTTTCATGATCTTGTAGTTCAATTAAAGGAACTTGCTAAAGAGCTTGAACGGACTCCTACCCAAATTGAGTTTGTTAATTCTGGTGTGTCAAAGAGACAGATTCAAAAATACACTTACTCAAAGATTGTTGATGCAGCAGGATTAGAACCTAATAAGTTTGCTCAAAAGACTGCCCCTATAGAACCAGTTATTAGACCGCCTAGAATATTATTCTATGACATAGAAACTGCCCCTATTACTTCTTATGTGTGGGGACTCTTTGATCAGAACATTGGACTTAACCAAATAGTCGAAGATTGGTTTATTTTATCTTTTGCTGCTAAGTTTCAAGGTGAGGAGAATTATCATTACTTTGACCAGCGAGCGGAAACACCAGTCCAGGATGACAAAAACCTACTTATTAGCGTTCATAAGCTATTATCCGATGCTGATGTACTAGTAGGGCATAATGCGATTAAATTTGATTTTAAGAAGCTTAATGCACGATTCATTAAACATGGACTTGTTCCACTAAATAATTTTGTTCATATAGACACACTAAAGATTGCTAGAAAGCACTTTTCTTTTACCAGTAACAAGTTAAGTTATTTAGCTGAGTATCTTAAATGTGAGTCAAAAAAGTCCGAACATAAAAAGTTTAGCGGTATGGATATGTGGGTCGAATGCCTTAAAGGAAATCAGGAAGCCTTTCAGGAAATGGAAGCCTACAATAAAACGGATGTTGAGGTTTTAGAGCAGGTTTATAATAAGCTTGCCCCATGGGAGCCGACGATTAATTTTCAAGCATTTTACTTTGGAACTATTTGCTCATGCGGTCATACTAAATTCTTTAAGGATGGCTTTCGCTATACAAGGCAAGGGAAGTTTCAAGTATTTAGATGTCACAATTGCGCAAAGACGTTCACCGCTAAGGAAAACTTAATTGATAAGGATCTTAGGAAAAGCTTTTTTAAGTGATTTTGTCGGGCAATATTCTGTTTAATATCTAGTCGTTCTTGATACGATTAAGGAATGAAGAAACTACCAAAGAGTGTAAAAGTTTTTGGCCGTGACATCCCAATTCATAATCTATCATCAGATAAGATAAAAGAGCTTTACCCAGAATTTCAACAAGCACCTTTAGGTTTATGGGACTCATCAAGGCGAATCATTATTATCAATAAAGATTTTCCAGTTTGCGATCAACATTATACTTTGTTCCATGAAATGGCTCACAGCGTTATGACCTTTGTTGGGCTTGACCTTATTATCGATCCAGCATTACAGGAAGTGATTGTGCAATCTATGGCAACATTAATGGAAGACGTTCTAAAACAAGCTAGAAGCCTAAAATGAGCGCAAGAGTTCTATTTATTAATACAGGCTATCTTCCAACGCATGACGAATGGGTAAGGCTAGAAAACATTCAACTAGAGCTTTCTGGATGGAGAGCTGAGTTATTTCGAGAGTGGGAATTAAAGCGTTTTACACCTGGCGAAAGATACTTATCTAAACAAAGATTCCACCATGGGGTCAGGGATAACTGGAAGGTTTATATAGGTTTTAATATAAAAAATTCAAACCCTCTTTACTTGCCTAATAACCTAGCTTAAAAAATCTAAAATTTACAAAAGAGTGTAAAATGGAAGAGATTTTTAAGCCGTTTAGACATTGTCCTGAAGAATTTCTTATTTCAAACACTGGAAGAGTAATAAGAAAAGCGTGGGAAAAATTAAATTTTAATAAAATAGACAAAATTAAAGAGAGGGAATTAGTCCCAACAAAAAGACATGATAAACTTACTGTAAAAGTAAAAGAAAATACTTTCATAGTTGCTAATGAAGTTTTAGCCCACTTTAAAAACAACCCAACAATAAAGATGGTTGCACGTCATATTGACGGAGATATTTATAATTGTAGTGTTGAAAATTTAGAGTGGGTAAAAAGACCAGGAAACCAAAAAGGTAAGTTTACTTTAAACAATATAAAAGAAAACAATGATTTAATCGAGATAAAGCTCATTTCAAAGAAATATGGGATAGTTAACACCATAATAGATAAAAAAAATTACGATAGAATAAAAAATTTTAGATGGCACGCCAGGGGAGTAAAACCTCACTTATATGCTGCAACTTATATTGGACATAATGAAACTGGCGAACAATGGACACTTCTTTTACATAGACTTATAAATTCATTTGAAGGGGAAAATGTAGACCATATAAATGGTAATACACTAGATAATAGGGAAGAGAATTTGAGGACTTGCACTGCAAAACAAAACTCACTTAATAGAAAAAAATATAAAAATTCTGTTTATCAAAAAGGTGTAAGTAAAAGAGGAAAAAAATATCTTGCAAGAATAACAATTAACAATAAAACTACCAGAATTGGTTTATTTAAAACAGAACAAGAAGCAAGCGAAGCATATGAGCTATACGCTAAAAACCTTTTTGGTGAATTTAAAAGAGAGGTATCAAATGCATCTGAATTATCTAATCAAGCAAATAATCAGCTATGAACATTCATTAGAAAACAAACTCGACATGCTAACAGAAATAGCAATCATGACGAGCAATAATAAGGTATTAAAGGCAACCGAAGAGGTAAGAGATGAGTTGGTACGTATCGAAAAGAATTCTAAAGACGGGTCAGACGATATTCGAAGTCACGAACACCCAAATCACATTAGTAATTTTCAGTTATAAAGAATTAATCAAATTTCTTGAGGTAAACAAATGACATTAAGAAAAAGTATTAGTCATCCAGAATTATTGGTTGGATCAAATGGATCTGTTTATTTATCAACAACAGGTCAAAGAATTAATCTTATCCAGGATCATGGCACGACAATGCGAGGGCATATGATCGCTTATAGATATAACGGAAAAATAAAACAATTATCAGTGTTGAGACTAGTATTTGAAGCGCATATTAAGAAATCTAAAATACAGACTAATGACTATGTAGAAACAATAGATGGTAATGATTACAATCCTGATGCAAGCAATTTGACTTACGGATCAAGATATAGGAAACCAGCAAAGAAAACTAAGGTTGATAAGAATGGCGAAGCTTATTCAACTTGGATGGGTATTGATGAAGTTTATTGCTAAGGAGGTATTAAATGAATGATATGTGGAAAAAAACTAATTGGTTAAAGATGAGACTGGAAGAATTACAAAATGCCTATCTATTTAAATTAGAGGGTGGTAAACAGATTTGGGTGGAATCCGATTATGTCTTAGATGTTGACGACTTTATTAAACTAAAACTTAACGATATTGATAATTTTATGGAGAGGGGTACAAAATGAATAAAGATAGCCTAGCATTTAAAGGTTTCATTGAAACAAGATATCAAATCACTTTAGAAAACGATGAATTTTTAAATAAGTATTTGCCAGTATTTAAACACGAGTTCGAAGCATGGCAAGCTGCCTTAAAATATGAACGCAGTAATACAGTAAAAGAATTAACTGAATTAATAGAGTTTGAGTATGGAGATTGTAATTGCGATTCTGAAAAGAAGTGCAGTTATTGCAAGATTATTGAAAAGATAAAATAATTACCAATTGAGTAGCTTAAAGGCTTGGTTCAACAAAACTTCCGTTGTTTTGTGTGCGTCCCTACTGCTCAATGTGGGGAATATTTAATATGAAAAACTACAAATCATATAAGCCATGTATTGCGTGTGGAGAGTCTAAGGATGGTTTTGTTTGCTTTCATCATGTTAAAACTAGAAAGTCTGGTGGAACAGATGAGGAACATAATCTAATGCCATTATGCGCTTGGTGTCACACAACGATTCATAAGATCGGATTGGTTACTATGGCAAAGAAGCATGTAGCCGTTCATAATTGGCTAGTAAAAAATGGCTGGGAATTTACAATGGGCAAGTGGATTTATAGTAAGGAGTAAATATGTTTGAAGTCACTTTATCTGAATCGGTAGGAAAAGCATTATTGAGTGGAAAAAGAATTTATCTTGTAACAAGAAGATTTAAAAACAATGATCTTATAGTTCTGGAAACATTTTCAAAAAAAGAGGCATATTTAAAAGCTGATTTTGAGGCTAAGAATAAAGCAGACCTTTCTAAACATAGAATAGTTTTAACTAGAATTGTAAAATGGGAAAAAGGTTATTCATTTTGGGAAAAATACATTAATGAAAAAACATTAAATAGAACTATTAACAGTAAAAAATTTAATAAGTTAAAAACATGATCACAATTCACAAGGACTAGGTTCATCCGAGTAGATAATAACTGTCTCTGGTATGTTATCCGGATTTCCTAATCTCCACGAGTAATGTTCAGCTTCAGATCCTTCGTAACCTTCAGAATAACTAGACTCAACATCAGATGATTCTACCTGCTGCTTAACATTGTAATCCGAATAAATGGCTTGTAATAGATAATCATTTGAATAGAAAACTGGCATTGATAGAATAAAAACTATAATATTCTTCATTTTTATAGAATAAACCCTATTGACGAACCATGTAAAGATTACTTAGTCTGAGAATAAGAGTCGGTGACTCGCAACCAGAATCCAGTGGATTGAGGTTTATTTATGGAAGAAATTGGTGCAATTAACGCTATTCTTAGCGCAATTAAAACTCGTGTTGACGGTTCAGTCAGCATCACAATCGAAGCAAATCCAAGCGAAATAGAAGTAATTAATAAACTTATGCAGTCTTATTTGATTGATAAGCGAGTATTTACTGTTGCATTTATTCGGGTGGATGAATGAAAAAGCATCCAGGTGGAAGACCTTCAGATTACGATCCTAGACATATAACTGAAATGTTAGAGTTCTTTCAAAATTGGGAACCATTCAGAGAAGTTGAAAAGGAAATTGCTTCAGGAGGGCGAAAGGTTGTAATTAAAGAACGACTTGTAAACTATCCACCAACACTTAACAAATACGCAATTAAGCTTGGAATAGACAGAACCACCCTTAAAAGATGGGCGGAAGAACACCCAGAGTTTTGCATCACATATAAAGCATGTAAGACAATTCAGGAAGAATGGCTGTCAGACAGGGGAACCACTGGTGAGTATCATGCAGGGTTTACTCAGTTAATGTTAACAAACCATTCAGACATTAAGCAAAAGATCACGCATGAAGTAGAATCTTCAAAGATTGAAATTAACATAGATAAGAAAGATAGTGAGCTTTAATAAAACAGACAAGCAAAACGAAGCAATCAAAAAGCTTTCTGGCAAAGCTAGACACATAATGCTTTATGGTGGATCTAGGTCTGGAAAAACATTCATATCAGTTTACGCAATTATTGTTAGAGCTTGCAAAATAAAATCTAGACACGTCATTTTAAGGTTAAACTTTAACCACATTAAGACTTCAATTTGGCTCGATACTCTTCCAAAGGTTTTAAAGATTGCATTTCCAAACTTACCAGTTGAATGGAATAAATCAGATTATTACGTCACACTTCCTAATGGTTCTGAAATATGGGTTGCTGGATTGGATGATGAGAAAAGGGTAGAAAAGATTTTAGGTAAGGAGTATTCAACAATTTATTTTAATGAATGCTCTCAAATACCGCACAAATCAATTCAAATTGCTCTCACCAGGCTAGCTGAAAAAAATGACTTAAGAAAGAAAGCTTACTATGACGAAAATCCACCATCAAAAAAGCATTGGTCATATTGGTTGTTTATTAAAAAACTAGATCCTGTTGATAACGTACCAATAGAATCAGATAAATATGATTCATTAATAATGAACCCTAAAGATAATATTGATAACATTGATGAAGATTATATTTCTGAAGTTTTAGATAACTTATCGGAAACACAAAAGAAAAGATTTAGAGATGGCGAGTTTACATCTGATGATGACGGGGTTGCATACTATTCTTTTGATAGAGAAAAGCATGTTTGCGAGATACTAAAAAAAGCTCTTATTGGGCAAAGACTTGTGGGAATGGACTTTAACGTACAGCCAA
>JBIICJ010000049.1:0-11061 GCA_044238965.1 Micavibrio sp.
CTTCATGTTGTTGAATTTACGGGTGCAAAGCATGAACTCTTGGTTGAAACAAATAAATATCGCGGTGCATTTTTACAAAATTTTGATCAGTTAGTTGCTAAGCGTCCGCAATTCAGCCTATAGTCATACAACGATAGTGGAGATATCATCATGGACGAAACATCACTTAACAAAAACCGCCTCAGCGACCGTATTTTATATGCATTAAAACTTGCCATCGAACAAAAAGACGGGCAATGCGCAGGATTCTTGGCGCAAACTTTAGAACTCGCTTTGACTCGTAATGCAGGCGGCAAAGATTTCACCGAACGTCGCACCTATTCTCCCGAAATCGAAGCTGAATTGGCAAAATTGGATAATCTTAAGAAATAGATTTTAACAAATCCATCCATTCATCTTCGGATAAAATCTTTATTCCCAATTCTGTTGCCTTTTTTAATTTTGATCCCGCATCTGCGCCTGTAACCAACATATCTGTATTGGCGGATACAGCGCCCGATACTTTTGCGCCCCATTGTTCGGCGCGCGCCTTAGCTTCGCTCCGCGTCATTTGCTCCATCGTGCCCGTGAACACTATCACTTTATCACGCAGTGGATTATCCTGCACCACGGGAGGTACATAATCCTCAATCACCAATAATGATTTTAATTGCTCTATCTCATCACGATTATGCGGTTCATTAAAAAATTCGATTACATCATTGGCAACGCTCGGCCCCACATCTTGAATCGATTGTAATTCATCGTTGTTCGAAATGGTCACAAGCAAATGATTTAGATTTTTATAATGTCCTGCTAATTTTTTGGCGGTGGACTCACCAACCTGACGAATACCCAATGCATAAATAAATCGATCGAATGAAATGGTACGCCGCGCATCAATCGCGCCCAATAAATTGGCCACAGATTGCGCGCCCCACCCATCACGGGATTGTAATGGCGGTGATAAATTTTCCAATCGTACATTCAATTTAAAAATATCTGATGGTGTTTTGATTAACCCATCATGATAAAATTCTTCGATAATTTTATCGCCCATACCTTCGATATCGAATGCTAATCGCGATACAAAATGTTTTAATCGTTCCTTTGCTTGCGCAGGGCAAATTAATCCACCCGTGCAACGTCGCGCTACTTCTGCATCAATACGCACGGCGTGTGATCCGCATTCGGGGCATTGGCGCGAAAATTCGAACGGCACAGAATCATTTGGGCGATCCGCCATGATGACTTCGACAATTTGTGGGATAACATCCCCCGCGCGTTGTACAACCACACGATCACCCACGCGAATATCTTTGCGCAAAATTTCATCTTCGTTGTGCAATGTCGCGCGCGATACCATCACACCGCCGACATTAATGGGTTCTAATTCAGCAACGGGAGTCAAAACACCCGTGCGCCCCACTTGAATAGTGATGGCATTTAATTTTGTGATGGCCTTTTCCGCGGGAAATTTATGCGCAATGGCCCATCGTGGTGACCGGGATACATTCCCCAATCGCTCTTGAAAATCCAAACGGTTTACCTTGTACACAATGCCATCAATATCAAACGCTAAGTCGGCACGCATTTTTTCAACCGTATAATAGAACGACATTAAATCATCAACATGATTTGCAATAACCGCGGGTTCTGATTGCGGGAAACCCCATGCACGTAAATGTGTTCGTATATCTTGTTGTGTTTGTGCGAACGGTACGCTCACATGCCCCAATGCATATCCGAAAAATTTTAATGGGCGCGAAGCCGATACCGATGCATCCAATTGGCGCACAGATCCCGCCGCCGCATTACGCGGGTTAGCAAATTTATCTTTGCCCAGACGCTCTTGTTCCGCATTCAATCTTTCAAAATCATCGCGGCGCATATAAATCTCACCGCGAATTTCAACAATATCAGGCGCATCCGCAGGCAAAGTTTGCGGGATATCGGCAATCGATTTCACATTCGACGTGATATCTTCGCCCGTTTGTCCATCACCGCGTGTTGCCGCATATTTTAAAACACGGTTTTCGTATCGCAGAGAACATGACAACCCATCAATTTTTAATTCACCCAAAATATCAATATCAAGTGCGGGAATATTTAAAAATTTTGCAACGCGTTCGGTAAATCCATCAACATCACCGCGTTCAAATGCATTTCCCAATGATAACATGGGAACAGTATGTGTGATTTGACCAAAACCTTGCGCAGGTTTTGTACCAATCCCCCTAGAAAGAAGCTCAATTCCTAATTTGGGATAAGTTTTCTCTAGATATTCCATCTTTCTCCTAAGTTGGTCGTACTGAGCGTCTGTTATTATAGGCTTATCATCTCGATAATAAGCTTTGTCAGCTTCATCAACTCCCTTCTTTAGATCTAAATATTCCTTTAGCCTATTCCCCAAAATACCTTCTCTGTCTTTATTTTTTTTCACCATCTACGCCGCCGATTTTTGTGAAGGTGATAATAATTTTAATGCCGCCGCACGCGCCTCATCCGTAATTTCTGAACCCGATAACATGCGTGCGATTTCTTCGCGTCGTTCATCGGATGATAATTCCACTACATCGGTTTGTTTGCCGTCTTTGCGCACATTGAAATGATGTGCTGCTGCCGCCGCCACTTGTGGGGAATGCGTGACTACCAACACTTGGTGATGCTCCGCCATACGCGCGAGGCGATCACCAACGGCGGCGGCGGTTGACCCGCCAATACCTGTATCAATTTCATCAAACACGTAACAATTGGCGTGCGGCATTTTTGATGCGAGTACAAGTTTGATCGCGAGCATAAACCGTGCCATCTCCCCGCCCGATGCCACGCGATGAAGCGCACCGAAATCAGAATTTTCATTTGTGGCAACGGTGAAATGTACATCATCCATACCGTTTGACGTTAATTCCGCGCGACTTAAAATCTGTGTTTTGAATTTTGCCTTGGCTAATTTTAATGGCGGCAATTCATGATTGACTTGTTTATCCAATTGCATAGCGGCCTTTGTACGCAGATCAGTTAATTGTCGCGCCTCAGATTCTGCATCACGCAGCGCCGTGATATATAATTTTTCTTTTTGTGCGATATCATCATCAGAAATTTTTAGGCGCGTGAGAATTGATTTAAATTCATCTTGTTTATCGGCTAATTCTTCGACCGCGCATTGATATTTCCGTGCCGCCGCCCGTAACGCATATAAACGATCATCAATTGATTCCAAATTATGATCGGGATGCTCAAATAATGACCGCGCATGGTCAATAAAATTGGATAATTCTTGTACGTTTTTTAACGCCGCATCGACATAGTCCATTCCCGCATCACCATCAGGCAGTAATTGTTTATCCAATAATTTTTGTAAATTGCGCGCGGTTTTAATTAAATATGTTTCCGCGCCTTTATCACCTGATACATATCCATCAATTTCATTTAATGATGTTAAAATAAATTCACGTTGACTGAGACCTTGTTTGATAGATGTAAGTTCCGATTCCTCACCCGCGCGCGGGTTTAATTTTTGCAATTCATCCACCGCATGCGATAAGAATTCTTCATCATCCCGTGCGCGTTTGGCGGCCTCAATCGCATCCATCCACGCGGCTTTGGCGCTTTGCATTTTTTTATACAATTGCGCCATACGTGATGCATCATCATAAAGTCCGCCAAATTGGTCGAGGAAACCAATGTGCGATGTGGGGTTGAGCAAGCCATACGTTTCAAATTGCCCATGAATATCGGCCAATTGATCACCAATATCACGCAGCACCGTCACGCCCACAGGTTGATCATTCACAAATGCCTTTGATTTTCCATCAGATGTCAACACGCGGCGCAAAATTATATCAGATGAAAATTCAATATCATGCACGGCGAATACATCACGCACAGGATGGTTTTTATCAATTGAAAATGCGGCGGTAACGCTGGCTTGCTCTGCACCCCTACGGATCAAATTCATATCGGCGCGCGCACCGATGGCAAGGCCAAGAGAGTCCAATAAAATAGATTTCCCCGCACCCGTTTCACCCGTAAAGCCCGTGAGGCCGCGCGCAAAATCAAGGGTCAACTGTTCAATTAAAACAATATTTTTGATATGCAAAGAGGTCAGCATATCACAAACCGTTATTCAGGTTTTAGCAACGAGCTAACCGTACGATCAACCCATGAACGTTGGTTATTGAGCCGTGCGCGCTGTGATGGTTCTAATAATGCAAAACTATCACGATACCACCGCGAACCTGGATAATTATATCCCAGCACCACGGCAACACGTGTGGCTTCGTCTCTCAATCCCAACGCCGTATACGTTTCAACCAAACGATGCAATGCTTCGGGAACATGTGATGTTGTTTGATATTGATCAATCACAGTTTTAAAACGATTTAATGCCGCATTAAAATCATTTTTCTTTTGGTAATAACGGCCAATATCCATTTCTTTTCCTGCCAAATGGTCGCGCGTCAAATCCATTTTCAACGCGGCTTCGCGTGCATACTCACTCTCAGGGAAACGTTTTACTACGACATCAAACGCATCCATTGCCATACTGGTCATGTTTTGATCACGCGTAATGTCGGATAATTGTTCGTAATAACACATTGCCTTTAAATAATGCGCATAGGCAACTTGCGGATGGCTGGGGTGCAATTCAATAAAACGATCCAGCGCGATAATGGCATCATCATATTTTAATGCCTTATAAGAAATCTCGGCTGATTTAATTTGCGATTCTGTCGCAAGATCAGAATAAGGATGCTGACGTTCCACTTCCTCGAACAAAGCACGCGCGCGATTATATTCTCTTGCTTTTGCTGCTGCCGTGGCTTCAGCATAAATTTGTTCCGCAGGACGTTCCACTTGTGGCAAGTCTTTGGCTTTATCACTGCCGCAGGCAGATAATAACGAAGCCGTGATAAATAATGAGGCGAGCAACCAACGCGTGCGCATGACAAAAAATCCCTATATAAATGATAGGGAAATTGTATCAAAAACCTTATTCAGCAGCAATGGTTGATGGGGTGAAAACAGGCTGAAATACACCCATTTGTACAGGCATATCTGTGGAAAACAGATCAATAATCGCATATGAATCGGGCGCGGCGAACATCGCACGCAAAATCTGGTTATTTAAGGCATGGCCGCCCTTAAACCCTTCGTAACGACCAAGGATCGGCGCACCCGCCAAATAAATGTCACCAACCGCATCAAGCAATTTATGGCGCACAAATTCATTATCAAAACGCAAACCATCTTCGTTTAAGACACGTTCTTGATCAAGAACGATCGCATTATCTAATGAACCGCCCAATGCTAAACCTTGTGCACGCAACGCTTTGACTTCATGCACGAAACCAAAAGTACGGGCAGTTGCAATTTCATCATCAAATCCGCCTTGGAATAAATCCAATTCATAAAATTGACGACCAATTGATGGATGCGCAAATTCGATATCCACAGCGTAAACAGACCCAACAGATGGTTTTAAAGTAACGTGTTTATCGCCATCAGTGATTGAAATTTCTTTTAAAATTTTAATGGCACGACGCGGCGCAGTTTGCGCACGCACACCAACAGCGCGAATGGCGGTGATAAATGGCTCTGAACTTCCGTCCATAATCGGTACTTCGGGACCATCTAATTCGATGATCGCGTTATCGATAGATAATGATGCCAACGCCGCCATTAAATGTTCGATGGTGCCAACGGTCACACCGTCTTTGTTGCCAATCAATGTGCACAAACGTGTATCAAGAACATAATCATAACGCGCAGGAATAATATTATCGCGATCGGTTACATCACGGCGCACGAAAACGATGCCTGAATTTGCCAAAGATGGCAAAATCGACAAGGTTGTTTCCGCACCTGAATGAAGACCAATACCGGAAATTGTGACAATGTTTGAAAGCGTATGTTGCATGATTCTAATTTACCTGTGCCATTCCCCCCGTTCCAGACACGTAATATAACCATTTGTTACAATTGTAACCCATTGATTTAATTTATAAAAAGGCGGGTGTTACCCCGCCTTTTCTAATCACTCTTAACTATTCAATAGGTAGTCATTTCAGGCTGTTAATTTGCCTGACGACGCAAAAACGCAGGAATTTCTAGCTCCGAATCGCTTGAGGCTTGTGCAGGTGCATCAATATTCAAACGACCTTGGACAGGTAATTCAGGTGCCTTACGCGGTTGCGGTGCGGCATTACGTTGCGGCTGTGGTTGTGCCGCTCCACCTTGCTGACCTGCATCATCCGCAAATGATAATTCCTCACGGTTTGAACGAACCGCATCAATTTCACGGCGAATGCCGCCTGTGATGCGTTCAAACAATGATGGAGATTTACGGCGTGGTTCAGCAGGTGCTTGTTGCGTTGTGACCACAACCTCTTCTTGAACTTGCACTTGTGCCGTTGCTTGTTGCGCTGTTGCTTGTGCGCCGCCTGACCAATTTTGGTATGCGGTATTCGCATCACGACCCGAGTCGATTGGCTCAGGCGGAATAAACGCACCTTGGTAACGCGCACCACGTAATTGTGGTTCGGCATTAGCTTGCGCTTCATATGATTGTGGTGCGGTTGCAACGCGTTGTTGTGGCTGAATTTGTGAAGCCGCCGTATTCACGCGCATATTTTGTGCCGCTTGCGCAATCTGCGCATATGTTGGCACAGGTGTTACCACCGCTGCAGGTTGTTGCACAGGTTGTGGTTGCAACGCTGCATAATCATCAGCAACAACTGTTTGCGCCCCATAATAAGGTGCGCGAGGTGCAGTTGCTGTGACAGTTGACGCAGGACGCGCTATTGATGGCGATCCCATTCCAGTGCGCATTTGGCTAGGGCGTTCAACAGAAAACGCGCCGCTTTGTGGCGCACGTGTGGTTTTCGCCATTTGCGCCGCATCGATACCCGTTGCGATAACTGATACGCGCATGGTTCCTTCCATCTTCTCATCAAATGATGAACCAAAGATAATATTTGCATTGGCATCAACTTCATCACGAATGCGGTTACAAGCCTCATCAACTTCGAACAAGGTCATATCATAACCACCCGCGATATTCACGATCACGCCGCGTGCACCCTTCATGGATACATCATCAAGCAATGGGTTGTTGATCGCTTTTTCGGCGGCATCGGACGCACGACGATCACCTGTTGCCTCACCCATACCCATAACCGCTTTGCCCATCTCAAGCATAACGGAACGAATATCCGCAAAGTCCAAATTGATCACGCCAGGATTGACGATCAAATCAGTTACGCCGCGCACGGCCGCTTGTAATACACCATCAGCCAATTTGAACGCTTCGGCGAATGTTGTTTTTTCATTGACGACGCGGAATAAATTTTGGTTTGGAATCACAATCAACGTATCAACATATGATTGCATTTCGGCAATACCTTCTTCCGCCATTTTCATGCGGTGTGTACCTTCGAAATGAAATGGCTTGGTGACAACGCCCACGGTTAAAATACCGCGTTCGCGGCATGCCTTGGCAATCACGGGGGCTGCGCCCGTACCTGTACCGCCGCCCATACCGGCAGTAATGAACACCATGTTTGCAGAATCTAAATGACCTAAAATATCATCCAATGTTTCGGTGGCGGCATTACGGCCCACCTCTGGTTTTGCGCCTGCGCCCAAACCTTCGGTCAAATTTGTGCCGAGCTGAATTTTTGTTTCCGCCAAATTATTCGCCAATGCCTGCGCATCGGTATTGAGTGTGATAAATTCAACGCCGTTTGTTCCCGTAAGGATCATGTTGTTCACAGCGTTACCACCCGCACCACCAACGCCAGCGACGACGATTTTGGGAAGGACTTTTTGTACATTGTTGCTCATTGTGTTCATCCTGATGTTAATCATGGGGGGATTGCCTCCAAGTTTTTTGTTTGTTGAAAACGTGAACGGATATTTCGGCCACGCGACAGTTTTTGAATTTTTGATGAGGAAAAGGTGCTGTGATCGGTCTTTGAAACGAATCAATAATAAAAGCCTAATCGAAAGGTGACTCTGTTGTCCAGCGCGTCAACCAAAAAAGTGAAAGTTAGACTCAGGAAATTTAGGGGAAAATTAAATATGAATTTGACGGGGAGGAATCAGATGATTCGTAAAATAAACCTTTTCGCCAATGGGCTTTTCCGAATCTTTGAAATTATCGAATCAATTTTTGATTCAAAAGAATCAAATTTGAATCTAAAAACAAAGACTTACCACGTTTCGCTTACCAATTTTCTTTCAGCCATAGCGACACACGTTGCAGCAATGTTCCCTCACTCGCGGTTGATGTGATATCGGCGGGGCGTTCATGCGCGCGTTCCATCATATAATGCAATAATCCTGCCGTGGTGGAAAACCCAGGACCAGATGCCGCATCAGGCAATCCATTCAATCGGATCGGGCGACCCAAACGCACTTGCTTATCAATCACCATTTGTGACAATTCACGTAAACCCGAAATTTGTGATGCACCACCTGTCAATACAACGCGGCGACCCGCAATATGATTTAATCCTGCATCATTTAATTTTGCGCGTACCAATTCCAACGTTTCTTCGAGGCGCGGTTGAATAATACTGACTAAATATGAACGCGGTACATGATTTGGCGCCACATGATCTTCTTCGCCCAATTGTGGCACATCAATTAAATCTTTGTCATCGGTCATGGTTGACATCGCGCTGCCGTACAAAGTTTTCAAACGTTCCGCCGATGCTAGCGATGTGGTGAGACCTTTGGCAATATCATTCGTCACATGCATGCCGCCGACAGGCACCGCATCAACATAAATTAATTCACGACCCGCAAACACCGCCATTGATGTTGTCCCACCGCCCATATCAATCACGGTACATCCCAAATCCATTTCATCATCAACCAAAGATGCTAATCCTGCGGCGTACGGCGCAGAACATAATGATGTAATATCTAAATGTGATCCTTCAATACATGTTGCCACATTGCGCATCGCGCCAATTGACCCCGTCACCACATGCACATCTACTTCTAAATTATGGCCGTGAAGCCCGCGCGGGTCTTTGATCCCATCGCTATTGTCCAAACGAAAGGCGGTTGGAATTGTGTGTACCAATTCTAAATCCGATACTGCGCCATGTTGTTCGGCGTATGATAAAATTTGTTCCTGTGATTTTGATAACGCACGACGAATGTCATTATCGGTAACTGCCTGCCCCATCACTTGTACGTCCACGCGCATTAAATGTGATTGAGAATGCAGCGCGGGCACATTGATAATTACATCACGAAGCGGATACCCCTTAACCGTTTCCGCCGCCATTAATTCCGCCGCATGTACCGCTTGGCGGATTGATTGTTCGGCCTGATCAATATTGACAATTGTGCCTGATTTAATGCCTTGCGATGCCTGATACCCAATACCAATTACATCAATTGATCCCATATCATCGAGCACGCGCGCGATAAAGCAGGCAACTTTGCTCGACCCAATATCGATTGCGGCGACAACTGATCCTTTGGGATAAATTTTTGAAATATGTGTTGGTTTCGCGCTCATGGATTGTTTTGACTCTTTGTTTAAATGTCTTTGTCTTTTGCGGGTGTCACATTGCCTGCCTGCACGGCATCAATTTGCCCTGCATCACCCGGCGTTGTTTGCACCACGATATGATTTTGATCACGTAAATCAATGGATGTAATCGGGCGATCTAACACCGCATCATTCGCGTGCAATGTTGCCAATCGTTTTAATGATTCCTCAGGATTTTCTGAGGGCAAACGGATAATAATTTTATTATCTAATGTTAAATCCCATCGTCTGTTCCCCACCCATTTTGCGGCATCAACACGGGCCTTGATCGATGGCGCTTGTTCCAATGTTTGCAACAAATCGCGCGTATTTTGCGGCGCGTTTTCACCCACCACCACCAATAATTTTTTGAATTTTGCAATATTATATTCGGTCAACACGACCGCCTCATCATCCACCACTGATAATTTGCCACCCCGTTGCCAGAGTGCAATCGGTTCACGTTCAACCAACGTCACATATAATGTGTCAGGATAACGACGTTCCACCGTCACATATTTAACCCAACTTAATTGTTCAATTTTTTGTTTGACGTCATTCAAATCAACTGTCAGCAAAGGTTGATTTTTTTCAATATTTAATAATGTTTTTAAACCATCACGGCTAACATGGTCACGTCCTTCGATGATGAGATTATTCACCACCATGCCGTGCGCAGCGGTTAATCGTATAAACCCGTTTGAAAGATTTTGTGATGTTTGCGCGAACCACGCGCTTGATAACACGCCCCATATTGATGCGATAACGATTGCCACCGCAACCATCACCAATGCAAAACGTTTGGCGAAATAAATTACGCGCTGAGACGGCCCTGAACGGCGGCTGAGGATGGATGACTGACGGGTACCGGATCTTGACATAGGGCAGTTTCAACCAAATGAGCGCAAAGTTGTGAGAAGGACATCCCATTTCGAACGACTTGAGACGGACCGATAGATTCAGGTGTGCAACCTGGTTGGGTGTTGATTTCGAGGAAGCAAAGGCCAGATACACCCTTGGTATCATCGAAACGGAAATCACACCGCGCCAAACCGCGACATCCCAATACTTTATACACGGTTGTTGCATATTCCAAGGCCTTATTATAGGCATCTTGAGGAATTTTTGCAGGAAGAACCAATTCCGTGCGGGTATCGTGATATTTGGCTTCGTAATCAAAGAAACGTGTGTGGGAAATAATTTCGGTAACGCCTTGCGCCTTGCCGTCCAATACCGCCACCGTTAATTCGCGCCCAGGGATATATTGTTCGACCAACGCCGTATTGCCAAATGTCCATGTTGACATATCAATCGGTGGTTGATTTTCGTGATCGAGAATAATTTTTACGCCAACGCTTGATCCTTCTTGCACGGGCTTCACAACATAAGGCGGCGGCATAACTGCGCCCGCCAAAATTTCATCAACGGTGGCCACGCGGCCTTTGGCAACGGGCACGCCTTCGGATGCCACAATACGTTTACACATATCTTTGTTCATGGCGATGGCCGATGCCATCACGCCCGAATGG
>JBIICJ010000152.1:0-2725 GCA_044238965.1 Micavibrio sp.
GCTTTGTTTGGTATTAATGCAACAGGGCAATACTTATATACAAGTGATGCAATACCAACATTATTTTATAATAGTGGCACTGAAAGAATGCGTATTACCGCTGCAGGCAACGTATCCATTGGCAATACTAATGATACTTATAAACTTGATGTTACAGGTGCAGCAAGATTTACGGGGCAAGTAAATTCGGAAACATTATTTTATGTAGTGGCAGCTCCTCCTGCAATTAATGGAGGATTAATAACTGTAAGAGATACAGTTACCGCTACAAATGTAACCTCGTTTGCAGGGGTATTTTTTAATAGTACTCCGGGAAATGATTATTCTATTGGCAAATTAACAGAAAACGGTGCAGGTTATTTGCAAATTAGAAACGCAAACTCAGGTGCTGAATTATTGAGAATGACCGCATCGGGTGCAGCTACATTTAGTTCATCGGTTACGGCAGCGTCGCTCATAAAGAGCGGTGGCACTTCATCTCAATACTTAATGGCAGATGGTAGCATTTCAACTACTAGCAATATAGCCCCTCGTTATGTAGCCACAGTTAATGTAAGTCAGACCGCATATACACAAATCTGTACTATTGTAGGCGGAAGTCTTGCTTCTGCGGTTAATATGTCGTTTCAAGGGACATCAGGCAATGTAGTAATCAATGTGACTGCTCAAATACTTGTAAACCATTATCAAGATATAGTAATTACAACTACGTCAGGATTTTATAGTCAATTGAGTATCCGTGTAATTAGTAATAATAATGAAAGTTACTCAGTAGAGGCACAAGTAATATCAAGTGTTGGTCAAACAACTGACTTAAACATTGAGGTATTCCCTCTTAATAGTGAATCAGTTACGTTTGGCGGAAGTCCTTTGACCCCGGGAACAACTCTTGTTCATACTACCCGTTCCGGTGTTTATGTAAGCGCATCAGAGCCAATGAGTATTTCATCGGGCAGTGATATTTATGCCGCGGGGAACGTCGGCATTGGGACGACTAGTCCTGCATACAAGCTTGATATAGAATCCTCATCAGGATTAATAGAAACTATTCGTGTTAAAAATGGATACACAGGTGGTTCAGATGGCTCTCAACTATTGCTTGGGAATAGCGCCAACTTTACTAATGCTTATTTCCGTTTAAATGGTGGCGGTAATTCTTCTCAAGCCGGTATAGGGTCATTGAACATTGGACTCACAGTGAGCGCCCCAATGGCTTTTTATACTGCAGACACTGAGCGCATGCGCATTACTTCAGGAGGTGACGTAGGTATTGGTACAACGACACCGAATCCATTCAGTTGGGCGTCAAAAACTCTTACTGTTGCTTCTAGCGTTACTAATTCATACGCTGCATTAGAGGCTTATGGTAATGGCACAGGAGCCGGCGCCGTATTACTTGGTAACACGAGTATACTTAGAGCATCTATTGTTGCAAATGACGGGTCTAATTTGGTATTTGCTGTAAATGCAAGTAATACAGGGTCTTCTCAAACTGAGCGGATGCGCATTACTGCCTCAGGGTATATTGGTGTTGCTTCATCATCTCCTGTTACTAGGTTTACTGTTAACTCATACGCAGGTTCAAGGTTACCATATATCAATGGAACAGCAAACACGTTTGATGCAAACGGTATTACAGTAACCTCATCAAATACTGCAAACGCAAGCATTGGTGGAGGTCTTGATTTGACTAATAACGTTCACTCTATTGGTTCGTACTCTCCATTAATTAGTTTCAGCGCTTTGACTCAAAGCGGGACTTACAATAACAACTACGCTGCTATCTATGGTATCCTTGCCGGTGACTCAGGTGATGGTAATTGGAACACAGGTCATATAGCATTTGCTACTACTACAGCTTATGGAACTAGCGAAAAGGTTCGTATCACTAGCGCGGGTAACGTAGGGATTGGTACTACTACCCCTTCATACAAGTTGATGGTAAATGGAGCGGAAGCCGGCTTGTATGTAAATGGAGCAGAAGTAGCTCCTTATACACAAAAAATAGCTGTGTTTAGATATGGCGGTAATGGTAACTCTGTAAACATTGAGAACCAAGCGGGCAAAGCAGCTATACAGGGTAGGGTTGATAGTGGTGCTGTTATGGACCTTATCCTTAACGCAGCGGGAGGTAACGTAGGTATTGGGACAGGAAGCCCTACTAATAGACTACAAATCTCTTTGACTAATGGCAACCATGCTAATGAGGGTATATTACTTCAAAGCCCATCAGGATATGGTGAAGGAGCTATCTACCATGACTATGGTCAGGGCAACGGCCTTACTGCTTTTAAAATTTGGAACAGCTACTGTGGTTCTCAGATAAACCTATCTCAAGACACTTACAGTTCTTCAGGAAGTCCGGGTAGTATCCTATTCTACACTTCTATAACAGGTGGAGCGAATACTCCCGTTGAGCGCATGCGTATTGTTTCAAGTGGTAATGTGGGTATTGGGGTTACTAATCCTGCAGGAAAATTTGAAGTAGGAGGAGGTAGTGGTTCTAATGGAGTACAGTCTTACTTTAGTACTAGTGCAGGATGGAGTGCTCCTGCCGCAGGGGATGCTTCTTTACCTAGTGGAGCTAAAATTGTTCTTTGGAATGACACAGGAGGCAACCAACAAAAAGCATCTATTGGTATGGATGGTAGTGCTGATATATGGTTTAACAACGCAGGTGGTCAAGCAGGTGCAGGGTTTACTTTCTATACAGGAGATGGAGTGT
>JBIICJ010000073.1:0-7254 GCA_044238965.1 Micavibrio sp.
GCGCCAATGTACGCGTTGATAGCGGACGTCAAATTGTTGAATTACAATATGCGCCAAATGTTGGTCAGGGCGATGTGATGCAACCTGCACCTATGGATGGATTTTCGGTTCAATGATGCGGATAAACACCCTCACCATCGCGGCAATTGCAAGTGTGATAATGGTTTTTCCATTATCACAGGCGCATGCAAATTTATTCAGTAATACAACTGTTCCGAGTAACGAGGCGGTTGACCCAGATGCGCAACCACCCCGCATGGAAGATTTACAAAATATTCCAGGGGCATTAAAAACCGACAGCAAAATGCCAGTTGATATCCGCAGGGATGCATTAAAAGAAGCCGCCATTTCATACGGCGCCCGCGGCGGTTTGGCGTATCGCACATGGCATATTCGCAAAACTTTGGAACAGCGCGCGACATATCTTGATAAAATTTTTAATTTCCGCGCGTTATTGATTGCTGCACCGTCTGGTTTTTTAATGGAGCCACCGATTATTTCAGAATCAATTGATAATATGTTGATCGAAGCGGGCGGACAAACTGCCGCCGTATCTGATACTATTTTTAACATTAATAAAAATGTTGAAATCGTGTCTGCCGCTCGTAACTGGCGTCAATATTTAGACCGTGAATGGGGCGCGATTGATGAGCCGCCCGAAGTGTTAAAACCTGCCAATGCAGAAGAGCGCGCCATCTGGAAAGATTATGTTGCCAAAGGATGGAAAGAAGGCGAAACCCAAGCCGACGAAGTGTTTGAAATGGATTTAAACGCATTGGTGGCTGATTTTAATGGCATGGTGCGGTATCGTAAATTACTCGCACAAAACATGATCACATTACCATTCACACAACAGGTTGATCGCGGCGTCACAGGTAACGGCACCACTATGCGCGTGGGTGACAGAGCCGTTGCCATCACCGAAATTCCACAACTTGTTTCAGGATCTGACGTATGGCAGCCCGCAAGCCAGTAAGCCTTGTCAAAGGCGACCAATCATTAGTTCAGACATGGCCAGAAGAGCCAAGTCGTTTTGTGGAAGATCATGTCGATCCATTTTTATTATGGTGTGTGCGCAAAGGCACATCTGATATTTCCATTCAAACAGATCGCACTGTTTATACCGATGTGCACGGCACATTATATCCCGCCACATATCGCGCGATTGATGCCGCCGATATGCAGGTATTTTTAACCAAAATTTATGGCCCTGAAGCCCCCGCCCGTTTGGCATCGGGAACCGATTTAGATGTGTCATATGAAATTCGTCCCGATCGTTATTCGCGTGTGCGATTCCGCGTGAACATCACGCCGATTTTAGCGCGTGGCCGCGATGCCGCGCAAATTACTATGCGCGTTCTTCCTGCCGAACCACCACGCATGGAAGATTTAAATATTGAAGACCAAATTTTACAAAATTTTGCGCCGCGCCAAGGCATGGTTGTTATCACTGGCCCCACAGGTTCAGGAAAAACAACATTGCTCGCGGCGGGTATGCGCATGTTGCTCGAACGCCCGACAGGGTGCGGGAAAATGTTGACCTATGAGGCGCCGATTGAATTTACGTACGATACCATTCATTCGCCGCGATCATTAGTATCACAATCAGAAATTCATCGTCATTTGCCTGATTTCGCTGATGGTGTGCGCAACGCGTTGCGTCGTAAACCAAATATCATTTTGGTGGGCGAGGCGCGTGACCGCGAAACCATTTCTGCCGCGATCGAAGCCGCGCAAACAGGCCACGCCGTTTATACAACCACACACACAACAGGCGTATCTGCCACTATTCGTCGTATGGTATCCGCGTTTGATAAGTCCGAACGTTCCGAACGCGCCTATGCATTGATGGAAACATTGCGGTTAATTGTAACGCAGGCATTGGTGCCGAAAAAAGGTGGTGGCCGTTTGGGCGTGCGCGAATGGATGGTATTTCCCGATGAAGTGCGCGAAAAATTATTGGATATGGAGATCGAAAATTGGACAAATGAAATCCAACGCATGATTCCATTTTATGGTCAGACCATGGCAAAATCAGCCACCATCATTTTCGAAAAAGGTTTGATCGAAAAACGTCATTATTTATTATTGACGGCTGGCGGGGGATCACATTAACCCATGTCAAAACAAATCGCCGAATTAAAGGAACAATTAAATTGGCATTGGCGTAATTCGATGCGCCCCATTCGTTTTTTTGGTCTTGATGCGCGGTCGGCATCGCCTTTTGTGTTGCTTCTTCCTTATGCGCGCCTATCGACATTAATTTTGGCAATTTTAGTTGTGGCATTTTTCCTGTTTTTAGAAAAACGTGGATTAACCTTTCCCGCCGCGATGCGCGCCACACGTACATTGATTTTTGGCAATATCCGTCCTGCTCTCATGACCTTCCGCCACCGTAAATTAAAAGATTTTGGTTAAGAAATAGCCGTTAATACCCCTCTTTTACCTCCGTTTTTCGGTTGCGATTTTACCCCCAAACGCCTAAACTCAGAAACTTCCCAACATAATATTTGAGGGCAATTTAGGGTTTTGACAATGCGGCGCATTTTATTGGTTTCAGTTTCATGTTTTGGTTTATTGGGTGCATCATTTCCAGCGCAAGCTGGGTTTGAATGGACACCGCCCGCCAATGCACCACGCGGATCATATAACGCGCCACCAGTTGACACACAACAACCCGCACAATTATCAGGCCCGTTAACACCCGAACCAATTACACCAACACCTGTTTCCATTGAACCGTTAATGGAAAGCGATTTAGACAGCCCGCCGCCATTACCATCATCACAACCGCGTCGTTCCATCGACAACACAATGTTGGATGAACAATATATGATGACAGGTGGAAATATGAACACAGCATCATCACCGCAAGTATTTGTTCCCGCCAATGGAACAGCAACCCGTATTGATGGATTTGGTCGCCGCATTCCATTATCAATCGCATTGAAACAAGTTGTGCCGCCGTTATATGTTTTTAAATTTAACAAAGGCGTCACCCCCAAACAAAAAGTATCATGGGAAGGTGGCGACACATGGGTGAATGTACTCAACAATATGCTCGATCAAGCTGATTTATCAGGATCATTAAACGGTAATGTGATCACTATTTCCAAAGGCGCGGGATCAATCGTAACATTGCGCGAAACCCCAACATTAATGCCGACATCACAAGAATCATTAATGGGCGGTGCATCGCCATCATCAACTGTTGATTTGAAAACAACAAAAACATGGTCGGCACGTTCAGGTATTTCATTACGCGAAGCCTTACAAACATGGGCGCGTCAAGCGGGCGTTCAATTAGAATGGCAGACAAATTATAATTACCCTGTATCATCCGCCTTTAATTTCGAAGGCACATTTGACCAAGCGGTTGACTCGCTTCTCTCGCTCTATGCTGATGATCGCAATGTACCCAAGGGTAAATTATATCCGAACCAACCTAATGGCCCATCGGTATTGTTAATTGAGTCGATGTAATGTCACAACATGAAAATCAAAGAAAAAATATTTTATTTTTTCTTGAATCTAGTCTAAGAGAAATGCCTAATGACTTAGAGATTTCTCAAAAAGAAGATTCTTTTATACAATGGTTTGGAAAAACTTCAGCTATAATTAGAATGCTAGATAAACCACGCTATTCTATGGAGCTATCGACTATTAATAATACAATTTATTCAAACTTCTTTCCTGATGTTAACAGTGCGATTTTAAAATTAAAAACCCTTCTCCATGAAATCGTTAATACTCTGCGTTTCGAACTTGAAGTACCTACTTCAATCGCAATAGATACTGGAATGACCTTTGTGTACTTTGATAATGTCCGAAAGATTATACAGGAAGCCAAAATAGAGTTGTTTGTAATTGATGCCTATCTTGATGCAGATTTTTTCTCAAATTTTTTAACCTTCTGCACACCAGGTATCAAAATAAAGATATTAACTTCAAGATACTTGGATCAAATCATCCCTGCAGCTAAAAGTTTCTGCAATGAAAAGGGTGTGGTAGTTGAAGTAAGATCTTCTAAAGCTTTTCATGATAGATACTTATTTATAGATAACAAAAAATGTATTCAGTCTGGTGCATCTTTTAAAGATGGTGGCAACAAGCCAACAATCATTACTGAAGTAACAGATGCGTTTGATGCTATGCTTAGCACTTATAATAAAATTTGGGACGAATCAAAGGTTCTAGAAATTTAAATTCCATTCAGGTTCATAAACCAAACGGTTTGTGTTCATAGTCATGATATCGGCATTTGTGCCGAATAATTTATGCATGACACCACCAAAAACACCGAATGGTGACATACCGCCCAATAATGATTTAAATGCATCGATCGGTGATTTCTCGCGCGGCCAATCAATCAACGCTAATTCCGCACTCGATTGTAAGCCCAATGATTTTGCTAAATCATTTAAAGCCACATCCATACCACCCAGACCATCAACTAACCCAATTGATTTGGCTTGCGCCCCTGTCCAGACGCGTCCGCGGGCGATTTGCTCCGCCTGTTCGGGTGATAATTTACGCCCCGTTGCAACGCGCGCAACGAAATTTGAATAAACGTTATCTAATGATGCCTCGAACCGTTCTTGTTCCGATGTGGTGAATGATTTATTCATCGCCCACAGGCCTGCATTATCACCATATTGCACACCATCCCATGACACATCAAAATCAGATGACAATTTTTGAATATTAAATTTTCCGCCAACAACACCGATTGATCCCGTCATGGTTGTGCCCCGCGCAAAAATTTTATTGGCGGGAGTTGCCGCCCAATATCCGCCCGATGCCGCCACATCGCGCATGACAACATAAACAGGTTTTTTATACGTGATTTGTGACCATTCAATGGCACGGCGAATGGTTTCCGATGCTGATGGTGACCCGCCAGGTGAATTAATATCGATCATAATTGCGCGCACTGATTTATCACGTGCGGCGTCACGAATATCTTTGGAAATTTCTTCGGCATCGGCAAAACGATCTTGGAATTGATATCCACCGCCCGACATATGTTCGATAATCGCACCATTAATATAAATATGTGCGACCTTAGTTGCAGATTCAGATGGTGCAACCTCAAGCGCATAAGCCATCATATTGACAAACAATTTTTGATTCTCATCGCCTGCATCTTTGCCAAACACAACTTTACGAATATCGGTCATCATCACATCGCTGTAATTAATATGATCGATTAATTTTGATTGAAGTGCTTCATTATCAGTGAACAAACCTTTATTCATCAATGTGCGGAAATTACCGCCGACTTTGGGTCGATCACGCGCGATATCGCTGGCGATCTGATCACCCATCGATGTAATGACCGATTGCATCATTTCGCGCGATGCGTCTGACATGCCGCGTGATGTGAAATTTTCCATCGCGGTTTTATATTCCTTCCGACCGAAAAATTCAGGTGTGATACCAAAACGATCAAACAGACCGCGAAAATAAGGTGATTGCGCATATAAACCCGCAATTGTGACAACACCAACAGGTTGCATCCAAATTTCATCAAAACTTGACGCCAGATAATATGCGCCTAAACCTGTACCAATTTCACCATATGATGGTGCATAAATTCTGGTAAATTTGCCCGATGCACGGAAACGTTTAACGGCGTCACGCAAATCTTGGATTTGCGAGAGACCATAAGTTCCCGAACGCATGGTGAGCACAAACCCTTTAACGCGATCATCGGTTGCCGCACGATCAAGTGCGCGAATAATTTGCGGCAATGTTAGTTCGGGCGGCGCCAAACCCAATTCGGCCAAGTATGATTCCGCGCCTGTGCGAGAACGTATTTCATCTTGTAATTTATACACGAGTACCATTTTCGATGGTAATGATACTGGTTTTTCGGGTTCTAAACGTGATAAAAATAATGCGCTAAATAAAGATGAAATCAAAACCATTGCGCCGATCAATAAACAAATACGTTTTAACGACCGCGCTAAAAATCCGCCCGCACGTTTGATGAATGATGGTTTGGTCACAGTGATTTTTGGTTGGGGGTTATACACCAGCGGTCGATTGCGTAACCAATTTGATGACATTTTATGTTCCCTTTTATCAATAATTTAAAAATAAAAACTTATAGACATTGCGCCTTATGGCGCAACCAATGATCAGCCAAAACAGATGCCATCATCGCTTCAACCACAGGCGCGCCGCGAATACCAACGCACGGATCATGACGACCTTTGGTAATAATATCTGTGTTTGTGCCGTGTTTTGTAATGGTTTCCACTGATGTTAAGATAGAGCTGGTTGGTTTAAAAGCAACGCGCACAACGATATCTTGTCCCGATGAAATACCGCCCAAAATACCGCCCGCATGATTTGATGTGAAATCAACGCCGCCATCATCATTCATGCGCATCGTATCGGCATTTTGCTCGCCGCCCCATGCCACAACATCAAATCCTGCGCCAATCTCAATTGCCTTCACCGCGTTAATCGACATCATCGCCTTGGCTAGATCAGAATCAAGGCGATCAACCACAGGCGCGCCAAGCCCAACGGGAAAGCCACGCGCCACACATTCAATAATGGCGCCAACACTAGAGCCTGATTTACGCACACCATCTAAATATTCTTCCCACACAGGAATGATCGCGGCATCAGGCGTAAAAAATGGATTATCATTGATGATTGAAACATCAATATTCGCGCGGTTGATTTTATGTTCGCCGATTTGCGTGACATAGGCATGAATGGAAATATCATCGCCCAATTGCGTTGTTAAAATTTTACGTGCCACCGCGCCCGCCGCCACGCGTGAGGCCGTTTCGCGCGCCGAAGAACGTCCACCACCACGATAATCACGAATGCCATATTTTTCATGGTATGTATAATCGGCATGACCAGGGCGGAATTTATCTTTGATATCAGAATAATCTTTTGATTTTGCATCGGTATTTTCGATCATCAATGATATTGGCGCGCCTGTAGTTTGGCCTTCGAATACGCCAGATAAAATTTTGACAATATCATCTTCGCGGCGTTGTGTTGTGAACCGTGATTGACCTGGTTTGCGCCGATCAAGAAAAATTTGAATATCATCTGCAGATAAATTTATCCGTGGCGGCACACCATCAACAACACATCCAATCGCTGGCCCGTGGCTTTCACCCCATGTGGTATATTGAAATAAAGTACCAAAGCGGTTGCCAGACATTTAATTATGCGGCCTTATCATCAGATGGTTTAGGCGCAATACCGTTTAATAATTCTGCG
>JBIICJ010000102.1:0-3525 GCA_044238965.1 Micavibrio sp.
TGCGGTTTCTGCCGCCGCATCAATCGACACCATGCCAACCGTGTGATACCCAGAATCGACATGCAAGACTTCACCTGTCACACCAGACCCAAGGTCACTAAGCAAATACAAACCAGAGCGACCAACATCTTCGATGGTCACGTTGCGTTTCAATGGTGAATTTAATTCATTCCATTTTAAGATATAACGGAAATCGCCAATGCCTGACGCCGCCAATGTTTTAATCGGACCCGCGGAGATTGCATTAACGCGGATATTTTGCCCGCCAACATCAGCCGCCAAATAACGAACCGATGCTTCTAATGCCGCCTTTGCTACGCCCATCACGTTGTAATGTGGCATCACGCGTTCCGCGCCGTAATAGGTAAGGGTCAATAACGATCCACCATTTTTCATGAGGGGTGCCGCGCGTTGTGATACGGCGGTAAATGAATAAACCGAGATATCCATTGTTTTCAAAAAGTTTGCACGCGTTGTGTTTAAATATAAACCATCCAGTTCGTTTTTATCCGAAAAGGCAATGGCATGAACCACGAAATCAAGATGACCCCATTTGGATTCGATATCTTTAAATGTGGAATCGATACTAGATTCATCCGTTACATCACATGGTAATAAAATGTTTGACCCAACTGATTCAGCCAAAGGGCGTACACGTTTTTCCAAAGCCTCACCTTGATAGGTGAACGCCAATTCCGCGCCTTCGGCGTGGCAAGCCTGTGCAATACCCCATGCAATAGAACGATCATTGGCCACGCCCATAATCAAACCTTTTTTGCCATGCATCCAGCCCACGCGTTGACCAGCCTCATTTTTATTTGTCATATTAAATCCTTGATTTTATTGAAAAATATCTTTTTTGCTTTCGCATCCTACAAATTTTATGAGAAAAATCAAAGAGGATTGATGCGAATAGATCAAATTCAAGCTAATTTTTCCCTATCTTTAACTACGCCCTGATAAACTTTTAAACATAGACGAAGTGCGCGGATACACGCGCCAATAAAATTGGGTGCTAACTATATGACTTTATTAGAAAATATAGAAGTTTTGGTAAAGGAGGCGGCGGAGCGCCTTACCAATCTTGAACTAAAATCAGGGGCAAAATTCTCTGTTCAGCCTGTTTTATACCATGCTGGCCAACGTTTAGATGCGGTTCATAAAATTTTGGGCGATTTAAAAGGCCATCCCTGCGCCTTATCATCAAAGCAATTATTACTATCTGCCGAAAGCCGCACAGAGCAGCATGGATTGGTAGGCATATCACATGGAAAAGAATCATCATTATTTGGCCTGCGTCAAAAACATTATTATATCGCGTTTGTGAATATTCAGTTATCGCATATGCAATCCCCCGAAGATGCATTGACTGTATTTTATCATTCCACCTCACACGCATTAGATATGTTGTCATTAATTGAAAAAGATGAAATGGCACTCACAAATTCTGATTTTGCATTACTACCAAAACGTAACCAGTTATCAATGGCACGAGCAAATTTACGCGCCGATACATTCGCAAGTTTTTTATTACACGAACATAACATCAGTGACACAGTTGATTGGTTAGCAAATAAACGTTCAATGTCTTCTATCACGGCGCAAACATATACCAAACCCGAAGAATATCCGTTCCCATTGGCTGTTGATGTTGCCAAATTAGCACTAGAAAAGACAAGTGAATTTAAAGAATCGCAAATCGAGAAATTCCATGATATGGCGCGCCGTGTTACACAAACATTTGATAAAAATTCAATTGCCTCATGGATTGGATTTTCTGCGCCAGCACAAAATTTAGCATGGGCAGGGCATAATGAAGGATCAATTTTATATTTAGCCATTAATTCCAGTCCTAACCCACTCGTGAAAGCAAATGGGCATTTGGTGGTTGACATTACAGGTATTCGTCCTGATCTGGCGGCGGATTCATTTGAAAATGGATATAACCCATTTCTTAGCCGTGAATATAATCGCGACCAACATTTGCGCAAAGCCGAAGAACATTTTGAGATAGCCCTTATTCATGCATTAGAAGCAGATAGTGCGGAACCATTACTGCGCAGCGCGCATACCCAAAACGAAGCCTTGCTTAGAGGCCGCGTAATTGGTTGGTGCGCGCACGCTTTACAAGCGGCAGGCAATGCATTTACAAATGCACAAGCGCGCGGTCAATCACCTGACCAAGCAACGCGTATGATTTTCGATGGACGCAAAACATTGCCTGATTGGAATGAGCTACAAGATTTAAATAATTTTGTAACATCACAACGTCGTCAAGGATTTGGCATCACGATGAATGATTTATCATCATGGTGCAAACGCCATACAGGAATGTCAGCTGTTATTGAATCATTAGAATCAACAATGCAGCATCCTGTGTACGGACAAAAATTAGCATTAGCCGCTGAAATGCCAACACCAGGCCCCCGCATGGCTAATCAGTTTGATATCGCACCAACACCTAAAATGGCAGCGCCATCTGTTGGCGTTCACATGGCAATGGCACCTTCTTTGGGCAGCGCGATGGGTGGTGGAGCCATGATGAATCCTGTGCGCACACAGCGCGTCACCACGATTGAATTGGTGGACGATAGCGAAGCCGTATAATTAAAATATAGACCATAGTCATGAAAAAGGCCGATATAATGATCGGCCTTTTTACATTCTTCTTTTTAATAAATCTTAGTTTACAATCTGCCATGTGCCATCTGGGTTTTTACAAGCAGTGCCGTAGGCTTTTTGTGTTTTACCATCGACAGTAATGGTTTGTGAATATTCACGGCAGTAACGACCATTTGTAGATGTACCATCACGAACAGGTGTAATTGTTCCTGAGTTACCTGAATCAGGGTTATTCCATGAGATGGTTTCACCAACAGGCGCTGTGTAAGCACGTTGATTTGCACGATCAGCATACATTAAATCAGCCTTATCCAATGACGCTCCGATGCTGGAACCAACCATAGTACCCAGCAATGTACCAACACCAACGCCGACTAATTGACCTGTACCCTTACCTACTTTTGATCCGACAACGCCGCCTAAGATTGCGCCCGTTGCGCCGCCTAAAAATTCTTTGTTAATGGTTGGGCCAGAGCCTGTTCCTGTATTTGTACACGCCGTGACTGATATCGCGACAACCGCCAAGAGCGCGAGGATTTTTTTGCTTACATTCATTTCATTTTCCTTTCATATGCCTGCGTTAAAAGCTAAATTAATTTCGCAGTTGAGTTTAATTTAACTCATCCGCCCTGTCCTTTCTAGGGGGGATGGATACACAATTTCTAACGATATTTAACGGTTTACAACGTCATGGTAAAACAAGCACTTACACCCGAAATTTTAACGCAAACACAATTATGGATTGAAAATGCCGCCGCAACTGAACCAAATGACCCAACAGCAGCTTGTATTTCAACCATTGGCACAGATGGGTTTCCAGACGGGCGTATGGTGTTAGTACGTATTATTGATGAAAATGGATTTGTATTTTTTACAAATCATAACAGTAAAAAAGGGCGGGAT
>JBIICJ010000154.1:0-2673 GCA_044238965.1 Micavibrio sp.
AAGAAGAATTAATAGATTTAATTAAATATTATGAAGGGATTAATTAAACAAATATTATTAGAATTTGAGAGTGTTTCTATGGATGATGATGGGGATATAGATAAATTTGGGAATTTATTTCCTGAAAATGTTTATAATAGATTATTTAAAATATTTGATTCTGACCCAGAAAAATTTATGAAATCAACTATAAAAGATTTATCTTTGGATTCAACAGAAAAAGAATTTAATATAATCTATAAATATTTAACTGAATATGAAGATAGAACTCCTTATTATATTCCAGTAGTATTTAACGCAAATGAGATTTCAGAATTTTTTAATGATGGTGAATATGGTATACAAACTTTAGTTAAAGATTTTTTAAAGAGTGAATATGATTATGGTTACGATTATGAATGTTTTGATGTCGATGATTGGTTGATAAGTAGAATAGATAACGAAAATATGAATAAATTGAAAGAACTTTACTTAAATAATTTGGATGGTGAAAAAAGTGAAGAAGATTTTAAAGAGTTTATTGAATCGGAATATGGTAGTGATATTGGTTGTGCAGCAGGAGACGCACAACATAGTGCCGATATTGAATCTTTACATTCCGAAATATTAGAAAAAATAGATGATTATTTGAGTAGGTTTAATGGTAATTTAGTAGATACTCCAAATGGTAAACAGTATGAAGGTGAAATAGAATTTGGTGAATTGGTAGATAACTCATTGTTTGATGAGATTTTAGAGGATGAACTATCCTCACATTATCCGAAACCTGTGGATATTTTTTGGAAAATTGTAGAACAAGAGGAATATTATGGTGCAGGTGATAACCCATTATTACCTGAAGAAAAAATAAGAATAAATGAAGATAGACATTTTAGATATGGTGGAAATGGGGACATAGATTGGAAATATTTTAACGAAATTTTACGCGATAAATTATCTTACTATAATTAATAAAAAATATATGAGAACTAAGGATAAAAAAAATAATATTAAAAAAGTAAATCTCTTAATGGAAATGAGAGATAGGATATTAAATGAAACGCCACCTTGGCATCCCGAAATGTCGGACCCTGTAATCGCCTCTAAAGCTCAATATGGTTATTTAGAAGGTGATTCACCTGAGCTAGTTGGGAAAGAAGTTTGGTTTCATACCAACAGACATAATATAAAACACAATAAAAATGGTGCATTTGGTGTTTATGGAAGAACTAAAACTGGTAGAAAAAATCAAACTGCGGGAATTATAGGTTATACAAATGATATCCTTTTAGGTGGGGACATTAATTTTGATATTAGTCCTGGGTATCACCAAATTATGAGGACTACCAGAGATGAAGGCGAGATGGCGGCTAGAGAACAAGTAGTCGGTGTTGGTGGTATTGTACAAGAATTGCCAGATGATCCTATCACATTAAAAGGTATGGCAGAAGAAATAAAATATAATCCTTTTATTTCAGATTATTTTTTTACTGCCGATGGAGAAAATAAAGTATTAGGGGCAGAGTTTGTTTATGCAGAATATCGTCCAGATGGTAGTTATTCATTACACGCAATAAATCCTATTTTAGAACCATTTAAAATGGGTGAGTATAACCCAATATAGTATGAAAAGAAAATCGTATATTGATAGGATATTAAATTTTTTGAATAATGATTATAACAGGGAGACTTATCCTAGATATAATTTTAATCTTTTTGTTGGTATAGTTGGAATTGTAAGGTTTTTTATTAAAGATGACTTAATATCTAATTACGGAATAGAAGAAGGGAGTGAAGAATACGTATATTTAATAGAATCTTGGATTAGGAAAAATTATGGTAATGGTGATGAGGCATTGTTAGGTGATACTGTTATCCTTAAAGAAATGCCTGATGATCCAAACCCTATAAAAGAAGGCACTAAAGGTAAAATAACTGATATAAACACTGTTCTTTCATTTAATGAAGATCATTTAATAGTTCATTGGGAAAACGGAAGTAGATTAAATCTAATAAAGGGTATCGATAAATACGATGTTATTCAAAATATAGGTAATAAATATTTAAATTTAACAATCAAAGGTTATTAATATGAAAAGACTGATAAAACATATATTAAAAGAAGAAGTAAAAAACCAAAATGTAAAAAAGTTTTTAGACTATATAGTTAATAATTTTTTAGATACTTTAGAGTTAAGAGAAGACTCTAATGAAAGATCTTTTGAATCTATTAGTGAAATGTTAGATTTAGGTATATTAAATAATGAATACGATCAATTAATAAGTGATCCCGAACTGTTTGGGGTATATGGATGGGTTCACGTATACGATGAGGAAGAAGGTGAAGATTATTATTATCATAGAGATAATGGTAATGACCCAGAAAATTATATTAGTAGTGATGAGTGGCATTTAGAAGTAGGTTACGATTGGTTAGATGATATGGTTAATACAGGTGATTTAGGATGGGATGAAGAAAGAGATGTTTGGTATTTAACTTACCCAGACGTATTAGTTAAAACTAAAGATAATAAATTTTCTTTCCCATTATGGTGGAATCCATTTAAAAGAAAATACGATATGCCATACATAAACAACCCCAATAATAGAACTCATTTAATGAGGTTTATTGAAAGTTATGGTGTTGATGGTAGTAATCATATGTATGACATTATGGAAATAATTTTTGAATCA
>JBIICJ010000155.1:0-2672 GCA_044238965.1 Micavibrio sp.
TTTTGTAAGCCTGCGGGTGGTTTCATCAATTCTGCATCTTTTTGTGCACTTTTCTTTTCTTCACCTTTTTTGATTAAATTACCACAAGCGTCTAATTCCATAACATTTATCTTACGATAATCATTATCTTCACTTATTGATGGGGTACATGCGTGATATATAACTGTACTACCTCTACTTAATCTAATTTCGGGTGTACTAGAATGACATCTTCTATCGGTATTTTTACAAACGAAAGAAATCATAATATTTCCTGGTTTATTACCTAATATAGATAAAGCTTGTTGTGGTGAAACAGTAAATTTAGAACTTCTACTACCACCATCTTTAGCATTATTTAAATTAGCAACACCATCTAATTTTACCTCATTTAAATAAACATCAAATAATGCATCATCACATTGATGTCCTCCTCTACATGGAAATGACGGATTAGGTTCTTTTACATACATCACCTCAATAGTTAAACCCTCTAAACATGCAGAAGGTGGAGTTAATTTAAGATTTACTTTTATGAATTGTTCTTTGGTAAATTTTTCATCAGATGCCTTATCTCCTTCTTCTGGTTTCCAAGGAGTTTGTCCTATAATGATTTTAGGTGGTTCAAAAATAGGTATTGCATCAATAGCACCATCTTTTTGTAATTTTTTAAAATAAGTGGTTAAAAAATTTTGTATTGTTCTAGCTCTTCTTTCCGATAAAACACCCACATCTACTTTAACTTTTGGGTCAACTTCTGTATCATAATTAGTAACTTGTGATTCACCCGATTCAATTTGCACTGTCAATATTTTAGCTTTACCATCTATAATACCACCACTTTGTTTTATTAAATCAGATTTTGATTTTAACCAATCAATCGCTTCTGATAGTTCACTTAAAATTTCTTGTTTAGGCATAGATTGATCTTTCCATCTTCCAGATTTAAAATTTGCGGCTAAAGAAACTTCTTTAACATCATCAGTAGGGGCTTCTTTTAATAATTCATATTCATATAAGTAATCTTTATAATCACCATTTTTATAAACCATTAAATTTTTTATTCTCAGTAATTCTTCACTAAGGGTAAATTTTTTCATAGAAAATATTTTTTATCTATAAATATAAAAAAAATGGTAAAAAAGTAAATTGGTATTGTTTTTTTTATTACCTTTACAATAATAAATCAAATATCTATGGAAACTTTAATGGTGTTAAAAAATGTAAGAGAGTATACAGGAAATAATACTTTCATCCTTTCTTTAAAAAATGGACTTAATAAATATGGTTCATTGACTACAAAACAATTAGAGGCAGCTTCAAACTTTTTTTCTAAATTCACTAATCAAGAAAAAAAAGAATCTTCTGTAAAAGAAGTTAATGTTAATCTTAAAGTTAGTAAATTTATTGCTAAAAGAATTGCGAAAGAAAATAATTTAGAGTTTAATCCTTTTTTGGTAACAATTACTAAAGTTTTAAGTGAAACACCTAAAGCGTATAAAGTTGTTGGTAGAATGAATACCTCAGATGTGACTTCTTGTAGATGTTGTGGTAAAGATTTAACTGATTGGAGATCGCAAGCAACTGGTGTAGGACCAGTTTGTTCCAAATCTCTTAATATCCCTTACGTTAAAAATAGAGAAGATATCGAAGTATTTAAAAAAATGCTTAAAATTAAAATAAATGAGATAGGTGATTTAACTTTTTGGGTACCTAAATCACAAGTTGAGGATGGTTTAGATGAATTAAAAGAACAAACATCTAAATAAAAAAAACCCTCATAATAAGGGTTTTTTATTTTCTTTTAGGTAATGGTTTTAGTTTACCTGAGAATGTGGTATCACCCACTTTAATTTGTATATCTTCAGTCATTAAAGATTTATCAAAGTACTCTTCAATTACTGACCTTACTAAATCTTCCATTTCCTCTCTCACTATTTTACGTATAGTTTTTTCATTCACACTATCACTTACAATACTATTAGTGTTTTCTTTTATAACATTTTTTTTAGTGTTTGTAGTTTCTAATAAATCAGAAACGTCATCTAATTCAAATGTATGAAACGGGGTTTCAGGAATTTCTATAGGGTTTTCTATCATAGCCTTTTTAATAACATCAGGCATTTTAGAATTATTAATATTTCTGTATTTACCATTAACTGGTGCAACCGAATTAGTAGTTTTACTATGTTTATTAATAAAATTTTCGGTTAAGTTAGGAATTTCTTTCTCCTCACTCCCATAATCAACACTTTGTTTAGTGTTAGAAGTAGATCCGTAGTTTTCTTCTGTAACCTGCATAACTGCCTTTGATCTACTTAAAATTTCAACTAATCTATTTGCATTACTCATTTTTTATTCAAATTTTAATATTTTATAAATCTGTATCATATCTTTATCACCACTAGGATTAAATAAAGGTCTTGGTTCGTAAAATTTACCTCCTAATATTTCTAAATTATTCATCCTATCAATTCTAAAAGTTTTCCAACCTGGTTGTATTGTTTTAGTATCTCCACCTATTTGATAAACTCTAACTATATCATTTCCAGCTTTAGAAACTCCATAACAATAAATTTCTACCCATCTTTTATTTTTACCTCCAGGATCTTCTCCATCATCATAATAAACAGATGCCAAACGTTTACCATCCATTATTTTCATAATAGAGTTTCTGTTTGCTACTTCAAGAA
>JBIICJ010000107.1:0-2672 GCA_044238965.1 Micavibrio sp.
ACAACAATGCAGACATGACAAAGCCAGATGAAATTGTGGCGATGGTGAATGATGCCGCAAAGCAATTTGGATCTATTGATATCATTGTTAATAATGCGGGTATTCAACATGTCGAGGCGATTGAAAATTTTCCGCCTGCAAAATGGGATGCCATTATTGCGATCAATTTATCATCAAGTTTTCATACAATTCGCGCTGCGATTCCATACATGAAAAAACAAGGATGGGGACGTATCATTAACATTGCATCCGCGCATGCGCTTGTGGCATCACCCTTCAAAAGTGCCTATGTTGCTGCAAAACATGGTGTTTTAGGCCTTACCAAAACAGTGGGACTTGAGGTAGCAAAAGACAATATTACTTGTAATGCAATTTGCCCTGGATATGTATTGACAGCTCTTGTTGAAAAACAAATTCCAGATACAGCCAAAGCGCGCGGCATAACAGAAGAGCAAGTGAAGAACGATGTCCTTTTAGCTGCACAATGGACAAAGAAATTTGTAACAGTTGAACAATTAGCAGGCACAGCATTATTTCTGTGCAGCGATGCGGCAGAAAATATTACCGGCACCCATATTGCCGTTGATGGCGGTTGGACCGCAGCCTAAGGTTAATTTTTTAGGATAATTCCTATAGGCTTGAATTTCAGGATAACAGCACTCATGGGGCGTTTGTATGGCCAGATTTAAAGCCAGCCCATAGTTATTGATAAAAAAAAGAAATATAGAATTTACGTCCAATAGCGTCCATTAACGCCTATAAAATCATCCGATCACGTGAGATGCTTTAAACGCTCCTTCATTGCCCGTGATACTGAATGATGGATATTTTCAGGAAAATCATGTGGAAGAGATTCTTCTATTTTGGCCAACGCTTGTTCAGAGGTGAATAGTATTTCACCGATCGCCTCCTCGGCTATATAACGAGGCAAACCTGCCTTCTCCACGGTTTGAATAAAATGTCGTCCCTGAATCTCATCTATTTGGTAATGATTATTATTGCCGACTGACATGGCTAGTTTGAATTTCTTTTGCTCAACCTGCTTTGCATCATAATAGGGCTGCACCGTTAGAATATCGTAAAATGGCGTCAAAGAAAAACTCCCACCTGATCTCAAGAAAATACTAAAATTCTTGGCATGGCCATCAGTTGCGCCCATCAACCAAAATATAATCTGCGCCTTTAAGAATAATTTTTGATCCTCTATTGGCTGATCACTTCCCTTCAAAAGCTTTAAGATCTCAACCATACTTGGCTGTCTTTCGTTTGGTGGTCGCAGCTCGTTTTGATACTTTCTACCAGGCGGTATAGAAAGCGCCTGACAAAAATCCTCTTGGGGAATACGATGCAAAATATTATCTTTGTTCCATCGGCGGTCAAATCGCTCGACAACCAAGGCTTTTGTATTCCCAAATATTTTTATCTCGGCTTTATTTACAGGGAGCCCAAAGGCATCGATGACCATTAATCCATAAAATTCATTCTCAACACTGTCAGAAAGATCAATGCCGTTTACATGGCCCATTTCAGTCTTAAAAATATGGGTCGTAGGTGTTGTGCCAAGTGGGCGGAACCATTTTTCTTTATGATATAGAAACGCCGTTTTTTCCTGTGCCCCTGCAATTGAAATTCTAAAATCATTATCTTGGTTAAGCCCAAGTGGTGCGCGTGCAAGATTATTTAATATATTTTCTATTTCATCTTCGTTCACAACCTCACCACAAATATTATTGAGATCGGAGAAATCAACATCCACATCTTCAGGAAAAAATTGTAACGCACCAATACAATCGCGGCCTATTTTTGAAAGCAAGCTATAGGCATCCACTCCATCGGCACCCACTCTTTCAGCAACGCGCTGCCTTATATCATTTACATCTGGCAGTAAATTTTCAAATACAGCAATTACTGGCGCACCTTTAAATGCATCATCTCTCAACGGTAACGACAACGACACAGGGTTCGCATATTCATACGAAAGCCATTCTTCGGCATATATAAATTCAATCGCACCATTAGGTTGTTTTGATAAATATCCTACGATCTTACCATTTTGATAAACACTTAAGCGAGGATGTGTTCTAGTTCTTCCCATTATTTTCTAGGCCCCTTAGCAATGCACCAGCTAATCCTGAACGAGGCGCAATTTGCATTTCTAAATTAAGTGCAGTGAGTACAGCTAAAATTGTTTCTAATCTTGCTGCGGGATGACCCTTTTCAATTAAGGAAATTGTTTCCTGACGAAGACCTGCCTTTGCGCCCAATGCAGACTGGCTCATGCCGCGCTTCCTGCGGGCACGGCGGATAATATTTCCAATTTGTTCGGGACTGCGCGCTAAATCTGCCATAGGCTTGGCTCCTTATATCATTATTATGCGCTAAAACGCATAAATCGTCAATATGCGATTTAACACATAAAACCATATTATTCGCCAAACCACATAAAATTAAAATATATGAATTAGCACATAAAATACTTTACTGGACTCTAATGTATTATTGTGGTAAAACGCTGGCATAACAAAAACAATTGGACCAAAACAGAGATGCCAGCACAAAGATTAAAAATAGCTATTCAAAAATCGGGGCGCCTAGCCGATGACTCATTAAAGTTATTAGCCAAATGTGGAATCTCCCTTACAAGAGGTAAGGATCAACTTTTCTGCACATCG
>JBIICJ010000082.1:0-5692 GCA_044238965.1 Micavibrio sp.
ATGATCTAGAATATGATTCTTATTATAAAATTGGATGGCGGTAATGGATTCATCTAAATTATAATTAACGCGTCCTATGCAAACATGTATGGGATGGGTTGAAGGTTCATTAGCACTATGCAATTTTAAAGTGGAATGTGTAATATCCATGACGTGCCCATTATCATTAAACATTTGTTTTAGTGATGGAATATAATGCCCTTTGAGAACACCAGGTATGGCGCTGCTCCCTTTGACAATATCGATTAATGATACATCTTCATGTTGTGGATCAGAAAATTCGACATATCCATTACGTGCAATACGCGAAAATTCTTGTGTGATATGACGAACATCATCTGTAATGAGGCCCGCACTTATAATGACTGAAATATCAAGATCTTTTAATTTATGACCATTCAAATATTCATATAAAATAGAGTCAAATGCGGCTGTATCCATCAATGGGTTTTGTGCTAAATCACGCAATGTTTGAGGACAAATTCGATCAAACATACGCGAGGAAATTGAATGCGCAATTATACTTTTGATTTGACGAATAATTTGCACATTACTGGGTCTATCAACATGAGGCGGTGAAAACGCATTGGCACCACGATCAAACATCTCATTATATTCATCTGCGCTATATCCTAATCCAAAACTGACGGCGGCGATACTATTGACGGATGATGCAATTAACCCTGATGGAAATAATTGGGGAATAGTGAGAGAGGTTTCGCGTTCAAGATAAGAATATATCACATTTGATACCGCACCCGACAGAACGCCTCCTGCGTGGAGGCTGGCACTTGCGCTCTGAACTTGGCTCTTATCAATGTGATGTTGCATAAAAATACTCAATGAGTTTTGACGAATAATATAGATAATATTTTTTATATCTGATTCGTTTCTAAAACTATCGTATTGAAATATGGTTATTGGGGGAAATAAAAATTATACTGCAGTGCGAATTATGCAGATAAAGACGTCTTGCGTTCATAATTTGTAACCAATAATTGGCACAAATCATCAAATTTCCGACGGTTTTCGGTCAGCATCATTTCAAAGAAGTTTTTAAGGCGGCGTAGATTTTCAGGGCTGGCATCATCAATATCGGTTGACGGGAAATCGCCAACAAAAGGCCCCGACACCATTGATTTATTGAACACATACAAATGACGATACATGTCACGATAAAATGTATCATGTAAAGCTGTCTCTGATGCGTGGAAAAAAATATTAATCAACGGCATATCATTTTTCGGATCAACAACGCCCAGTGATCCAAAACGATCCCAATCATCTTTGCGGTAGGAGCGGTTGCAATATCCTGTGCCGATGGTAATTAAAATTAACTCACGATCATGGGGGATATGATCACGCAATGCGCCGTAATAGGTGGTGCAGGGATTGTCAAAAATACTGCCATCGATTGCGTCAACAGTGGTCATATTATTATTTTGTATCTCGGGATGTCCCAATTCAAAATGGTGACTAGGAAAATATGTCGGTGCAGCCGTTGATCCCATGACGGCATCAAACATAGTGACGTCAGGAGAAGGTAGATATAGGGGATCATCAGGAATCTTCATATTTTTCAGCCATAACGCATGACCACCCTCGCGCGTTAATGGTTGGCCGATTTCTTTGCCTTCATGCCCGCGAATATTATAGACAGGGATAATAAGTGATTGTAAGGATTCTGATAATTTCGTCCGTCCGAACAAAGCGCGCAATGCGCGACCCAAATTAGCATGTTCGTAATGACCTTGTTTTAACAAACGGTTTAATTGTGAAATTTGTAATGTGCGATTGTTAAAATCATGCACCAATGATCGAAACGCGCGGAATGCATCTTGCGGAAAAATTTGTGCGCCTTCGCGTTCATAAAAACGCACCATGTGACGCGCTTTGAATTTTGGTTTTGTCGGGTCATGCGGGTGCGGAATATTTAACGCGGAATTTAAAATTGATCCTGTCGATGGGCCTGTGAAAATATCAACCATATCGGACATATATAACCCAGTTGCTTCTTCCATTTTCTGCATGAAATTCGCAGGGATTAAACCACGTATACCGCCCCCGTAAGTATAGAGGGCAATGATGGGTGGTTTGGATGAGGGGGCGTTAGGTGAGATCATCGATTCGCAAAGTATAGCGATAAATGGTACAAAAAAAAACCGGACACTCATGCTATGACTAGCGGCGTCCGGCGAGTTGAACAGGGAGGTTTACGTCTGGGAGACGTAAATCAGGTCCGAAGACCTGCGCTGTTTATAGTCGTATCAATGATTCGCGTCCAGAAAAAAATGAAAAAAAAACCAATAAAATATGGGTAAATTCGACGTTGCTTATATACAAAGCCTTTAAAAATGGGTTTTAGCGATATGCTTCGTGATGAAATCGCGTGTAATTGCAATACGTTTTGAATTTCGGCGTTCCTCGGCATAAACGAAATACATGTCGACCGAAGGAGGAGGTGTTGATGTTAAAATTGGTACAAGATTTGAGTCTTGATTTGCCATAAATTTTGGAATACAGGCAATTCCAGCATCATTACGTACTGCATTATAGATAGCAGAAACAGAATTGACGGTAATAAAGTTGGGATGTGTCTTCGTTGATAATTGCGCTGCCTCTAACATCCAATTTGGGTTTTGATAGGGCACAAGGCAATGTTCGGGGTATGTGATCAATGTGTGATCTTTTAAATCCGCAAACGATTTTGGTGTTTTATTATTTTTTAAATAATCTTTTGATGCACAAATTACAAAGTTAACTGTCGCAATTTGTTTTTGGATAAGGTCTGCTTGCTCAGGTTTATATAACCGAATGGCAACATCGGCTTCACGCATACCCAAATTTAATACACGATCATCCATCAATAAATTCATACGGATATGTGGATGTTCAGCACGAAATTGATTTAACAACGGCGCGATAAAATGTGATCCAATAAATTCAGCAACCGTAATGGTAATCAAGCCATCAGAAATATTTTTGCTGTCGGATAATTGTCCCTCAATCATGGCAAGGCGCGCGAAAATCTCACGCGATGAATTGTGTAATAATTCACCTTGTTCGGTTAAGATTAATCCGCGTGCATGGCGATGGAATAATGATACGCCTAAACTTTCCTCGAGGCCTGAAATATGGCGTGATACAGCTGATTGAGATAATTGCAACGCCTCGCCTGCATGGGTAAAACTACCCGCTTCGGCAACCATGTGGAAAATGCGTAATTTGTCCCAATCCATCATGCTATATATCTTTATGCGGCCTTATCCGATGTCTTGTGATCTTCGTGCGCGGCGAGAAATCGATCAGCTTCAAGCGCTGCCATACATCCCATACCTGCGGCAGTGACGGCTTGACGATAAATTTTATCTTTTACGTCGCCTGCGGCAAACACGCCTTCGATATTGGTCGCGGTCGAATCGGGCGCTGTAATTAAATATCCGCCTTCATCCATATCTAATTTACCCTTGAATAATTCGGTCGCAGGGTCATGACCGATCGCCACAAACACACCCGCAACGGATAACTCAGATAACGCACCTGTTTTCACATTTTTCAAACGAAGGCCAGTGACACCTGCATCAGGCCCACCAATCGGGTTGCCCAACACTTCATCAATCGCTGTATCCCAAATGACATTAACTTTTGGGTTTGCGAATAAACGATCTTGTGCAATTTTTTCAGCGCGGAGTGAATCGCGGCGATGAATTAATGTTACCTTTGATGCAAAATTAGTAAGGAATAATGCTTCTTCCACGGCGGAATTACCGCCGCCCACGACGGCAATTTCTTTGCCGCGATAGAAAAATCCATCACATGTCGCGCAGGCCGATACACCAAAGCCACGGAATTTTGTTTCGGATTCTAAACCCAACCAGCGCGCTTTTGCGCCTGTACAAATAATAACAGTATCGGCGATGTATGTGTCACCAGAATCACCAACACACACAAACGGACGTTTGGAAAAATCAACATGATTGATCATGTCGATAATCATTTCGGTACCAACATGTTTGGCTTGGGCTTGCATTTGTTCCATGAGCCATGGGCCTTGGATCGCCTCGGCAAAGCCTGGGTAATTTTCAACGTCTGTTGTGATCATTAATTGACCACCTGGTTCACGACCTTGAACCAGAACAGGTTTGAGATTGGCGCGGGCGGCATAGATCGCGGCGGTATATCCTGCGGGACCTGAACCGATAATAAGAACTTTTGTTGTGATGTCTTTTGGCATGATTATTATGTAGCGTGCCCATGCCCGAAGGTAAAGCAAATTGCAGGGCTAAATATGAATTTTCCGCCGAATTTCATCGGCAATATGCCCCACATCATCCAATAATTTATGGGGATAAATTGAAAGATCCTGATCAAACATACGGATATGCCCCTCGCGCTCTAAAAACGCGATCAACGCCGCATGACGCTTGGTTTGCCCCGTACCCACGACATAGGTCGGGCGTCCCGCACTGGCGGTATCGGATATCATCGACGGGCTGTCGGCTGTGACCAACACAATATCGGCATATGCAATAGCATCAGCATATGGGTTGGGTGCGTTATCATCGGAAAACCATGTTTGGAATTGATGTGCCTGCGCAATATCACGAATGGATTGTACCAATGATGGCGGCGTACGGCGTGATCCGATAATGAAAATATTTTTATCTATTTGTTGTGACAAAAATTCACATGTGTTTAGAACGTGTTGTTGTTCAGTCTCAGGCATGGCACGGCCTGCGATGCCACCACCAATGACGAATGCCACATTTTGTGAACCGCGCGTTGCAAATGGCGATGGATTTTTTGATTTGAGATCATTGATCAAATTCACATTAAATTTAGTCGGTGTAGCTTTGCTGATGATAACATTCGTACCCGTGATATTGTCATGCGCAGGAGCAATGACCAGATCAAATTCGCGCGTACTAATACGCGGGTTTTGAAAGAAAATAATTTTTGTTTTTTGTTTTGATTCTTTTTTGATGTAACGGCAGGCAGCAATGGCTTTGCGTCCACCTGCAAATACAATATCAGGCCATGGCGCGGATAATGCATCACCTGTAAAGGTGGATTCGTATTCAAACCCAATATAGGGCGATAATAATTTCCATGGTTGTTTGAGACCGATACGTTTTACGGTTGGCATTAATCCCATGGCATTTGCCACAGCCAAACATTGGTTTTCCGTACCAGCAATGCCTTCAGTGACAACCCATAAGGTGGGCGGTGGTGCAGAGGTGTGAGTATCTGACATAATTATCTTGCGCTTTGCTTTTAGTAATTTTATATCATTAATGCGGAACAATTGTTCACAATATCTTACATAGCATAAGGAATTTTCAGTGTCGCGTCTAAAAATCGATAAAATTGATCGCCGTATCCTCTCTGATCTTCAGGCCAATGGACGCATGACGAATGTAGAGCTTGCGAAAAATGCAGGTATCTCCGCGCCGCCATGTTTGCGCCGTGTCCGTAATTTAGAAGAATTAGGTTTGATCAAAGGGTATTTCGCGCGCGTGGATAATGTGGCATTAGGGTATCCAGTGACTGTGATTGCTCTGATTAAAATGAATCAAGTATCCGACAAAGATTTAAAAGAATTTGAAGCGCACATCGCAAAATGGTCTGTTGTGCGCGAAGCCATTATGATGACGGGTGAATATGATTTCATGTTAAAAGTTGTCGCGCGCGA
>JBIICJ010000087.1:0-5044 GCA_044238965.1 Micavibrio sp.
GATTGGGATGATTACCAAAAATTCCTGACAGAAAAATTACTCACATCGGGTAATGTGGCCAATGTCAAATCATCATTGACGGTAAAAGTTACCAAAGATCAACCTGGCGTGCCGATTGAATAATCTCTTACGCCGCAATTTTATCTAAATCTGAACCCAACCATGCATTTAACGCATCAAATGTTTTGGTGGCGGCGGCAACAACGCGATCACATTCTTCATCAGTGAAATTGCACGCATCTAATCCTGCCATAAAGGCTTTCCATTTATTGCCCGTTTCAGAACCATAGCCAGAATAATAAGAACAACCATGTTCAGGTGTTAATCCCAATTGGTCCATCACGCGTTTGACAATCACGCGTCCGCCCAATGTTGATCCTTCGATCACATAAATTGTTCCCATCGCTGATGGCAAATCATTGACCCATGTGATGGGCGGGCAAGACGGTGCAGGAGTTAAATTTAACGCGCGTAAATCAGCTGCCAAATTTTGGCTAAGTTTACGGTCATCAATATCAGGTAACACAGATTTTACATCGGCGCGGTTATAGGCCACATCTTCGACCAATGTCCAAAACGGATAAAAACGACGCAATACATCGGAATAACCCGTAAGTGTCATTTCACCTTCACCCAAAGCAATAATATTAGGATGTTTTTCTAAATCTTCGTGGGCTTGTAACGTTTCGGTTTTTAAACGAATGGCGATTGCTGGTTTTTCCATTTTTTTATTCCTTATACATGACCATTAAAATTTCGTAATGACGTCGGCCTTTGGGTGTTGTGACCTCGACGCTATCGCCAACTGATTTCCCAATGAGAGCGCGGGCGAGAGGGGCAGTGACTGAAATCTTTCCGTTATCGGAATCGGATTCATACGGCCCTACAATCTGTAGTTTCATTTCTTTATCATCTTCTTCGTCAACCACGACAACAGTTGCGCCAAATTTGACTTGATCGCCTGTGAATGACAAATAATCAATGATATTGGCACGTGAAATAACGGATTCAAGTTCCTGAATACGGCCTTCTATAAAGCTTTGGCGTTCGCGTGCCGCATGATATTCTGCGTTCTCTGATAAATCGCCGTGTGCGCGTGCCTCTGCAATCGCCTCAATCACTGCAGGACGTTCAACTGATTTCAAATTTTTCAATTCAGCCTCAAGCGTGGTATATCCCACCTTCGACATAGGGACTTGATCCATCATATCCTCTTATATTTTTGGAAAACGAAATCCCGCCTTTTGTGTGGCGGGATATCTTTTTTATAGCGCGTTTGCCTCAAAAGGTCAAATAATCGTAAATTAACGTATGTTACGCCACATTATCAAAATAATCTTGCAATGGGCGTACTTCCATTTCACGGAATTTGAGCGCGCGGATAGCCTGCACACCCGCCTTTGCCGCTGACAAAACGGTATAGTATGGAATTTTATGCATCAATGCCAAACGACGGATCGACATAGCATCAACCGCTGCTTGCGCGCTCTTGGTTGTGTTAATGATAAAATGAATATCACCATTGATAATGGAATCGGCAATATGCGGTTGACCTTCCATCACTTTGTTAATGCGCGTGACGTTGATGCCAGCTTGTTGCAAATGCGCGCATGTACCGCCCGTGGCAATTAAATTAAATTCCATGTCTTGGAGTTCGCGCGCCAAAACAACCAATTCATCTTTATCGGAATCTTTTACCGATAAAAATACATTGCCCGTTTTTGGTAACATTGTGCCTGCGCCCATTTGCGATTTTAAAAAGGCTTGCGCGACATCACGATCAAGACCGATCACTTCGCCTGTTGATTTCATTTCGGGCCCAAGGATAGGGTCAACGCCAGGAAAACGGTTGAACGGGAACACGGGTGCCTTCACGGCGGTGTGGTCGGTTGTCATGCCGCGCAATTGATCACGGAATTGTGACAATGGTTCGCCCGCCATAACGCGCGCCGCAATTTTAGCTAGCGGTGTACCCGTGGCTTTGGCAACGAACGGCACGGTGCGTGATGCACGTGGATTAACCTCTAAAATATAAATTTCTTGTTCGCCCGTTTGTTTATTTTTCTTCACGGCGAATTGAACATTCATTAATCCTTTAATGCCTAATGCACGCGCGAGCTGTTCCGATTGACGTTCAATATCGCGCACAGTTTTATAGGGAAGGGAGTGGGGTGGTAACACGCACGCACTATCGCCCGAATGGATTCCTGCTTCTTCGATATGTTCCATGATGCCCGCGACATAAACATCTTTGCCGTCGCTCACGACATCGACATCAATTTCAATCGCGCCGCCCAAATAACGGTCAAGCAACACAGGTGTATCACCAGAAACTTTCACGGCGGTGTTAATATAACGATTTAAATTCTCCATATCACGCACGATTTCCATCGCTTGCCCGCCCAATACGTATGAGGGGCGAATAACGATGGGGAATCCGAGTTCGTTTGCGCGTTCAACAGCCTCGCTGGCAGAACGTGCAAGCGCATTTGGCGGTTGACGAAGTTTAAGTTGTTTTAACAATTTTTGGAAACGTTCGCGATCTTCCGCAATATCAATCGCATCAGGATCAGTTCCCAAAATCGCAATGCCTGCATCTTGCAATTGTTTGGTCAACATTAATGGTGTTTGACCGCCCAATTGAACAATCGCTCCCATCACTTTGCCGTTTTTCGATTCTTTTAAAATAAGTTCAATCACATCTTCGGCGGTAAGTGGCTCGAAATATAATCGATCGGATGTATCATAATCAGTTGAAACTGTTTCGGGATTACAATTGATCATGATGGTTTCATAACCCGCTTCTTTGAGCGCATAACAAGCATGAACACAGCAATAATCAAATTCAATCCCTTGACCAATACGGTTTGGGCCGCCGCCGATCACAACAACTTTTCTCGCATCAGTTGGGTTCATTTCGCATTCGGGTTCGTTTAATCCATCGCCTTCGTAACAAGAATACATATACGGCGTTGATGATGGAATTTCGCCCGCGCAGGTATCAACACGCTTGTATACTGGATGTACGCCATGTTTCACGCGCGCTTTGCGCACGGCGGCTTCGGATACGCCAACCAATTTCGCCAAACGGGCATCGGCAAATCCCATTTTTTTCAAATCAACCCATCCTTCGGCGTTTGCTGGCAGTCCAGATTGTTTCACCGCATTTTCTGTATCAACAATATGTTTGATACGTTCCAAAAACCAAGGATCATATTTGGTGATAGCGTGAATATTTTCTAATGTCATACCATGACGCATGGCTTGCGCTACATATAATAAACGTTGCGGTGTGGCTTTAGATAACGCCGCGCGGATATCGTCTTCGTGTGGTTCTGGTTTTTGTGATGTCGGGTTACCAATCACCATATCATCAAAACCACTTAAACCCTTTTCGAGTGAACGCAATGCTTTTTGCATTGATTCTTCGAATGATCGACCAATGGCCATTACTTCACCAACTGATTTCATCGCGGTTGATAAATTATTATCTGCGCCGCGGAATTTTTCGAATGCAAAGCGCGGAATTTTTGTGACCACATAATCGATTGTAGGTTCAAATGATGCGGGTGTTTTTCCGCCCGTAATATCATTTGCAATTTCATCTAATGTATAACCAACCGCTAATTTTGCGGCAACCTTGGCAATAGGGAAACCTGTGGCTTTGGATGCGAGCGCGGATGATCGCGATACGCGTGGGTTCATTTCAATCACAATCATGCGACCATCGGCAGGATTAACAGCAAATTGTACGTTTGATCCACCCGTTTCAACGCCGATGGCGCGCAATACATTTAATGATGCATTACGCATGATTTGATATTCTTTATCGGTAAGAGTAAGGGCAGGCGCAACGGTAATGGAATCGCCAGTATGCACGCCCATCGGGTCAACATTTTCAATGGAACAAATAATGATGGCGTTATCGTGTTTATCGCGCACCACTTCCATTTCATATTCTTTCCACCCGAGCAATGATTCCTCAACCAATACTTCTTTGATCGGTGATGCATCTAAACCTTCGCGGACAATTTTTTCATACTCATCACGGTTATACGCAATGCCGCCACCTGTGCCGCCCAATGTAAATGATGGACGAATAATTGCAGGCAAACCAATATGTGATAATGCATCTAATGCACCCGTAACATCGTGCACAACGCGGCTTTTTGCGCTCTCTAATCCGATCTGATCCATAACTTCACGGAATTTTTGACGATCTTCGGCTTTTTCGATGGCATCTTCATTCGCGCCGATGAGTTCAATATTTAATCGTGCCAATGTTCCGTTTTTTGAAAGTGCGAGTGCTGTATTCAGCGCAGTTTGTCCACCCATGGTTGGCAATAATGCATCGGGGCGTTCGCGTTCTAAAATTTTGGCAACAACTTCGGGGGTGATGGGTTCGACATAGGTTGCATCCGCTAAATTCGGGTCGGTCATGATGGTTGCGGGGTTGGAATTGACCAAGATAACGCGATAACCTTCTTCTTTTAAAGCTTTGCAGGCTTGTGTTCCGGAATAATCAAACTCACATGCTTGGCCGATCACAATTGGCCCCGCGCCAATGATGCAGATGGATTTGATGTCGGTACGCTTTGGCATTTTTATTTTCCTTTTTTTATTTTTTATGTCGTCTTACGCGGCTTTTGTATTTTGTTTTGTCGATTTGATCATGTCGATGAATCGTCCAAATAAATAATGGCTGTCTTCGGGCCCTGGTGATGCTTCGGGGTGGTATTGTACCGAAAATGCAGGTGCATCTTTCACGCGCAAACCTTCGTTAGTGCCATCGAACAAACTGATGTGCGTTACTTCGGCGCGCGTGGGCAATGTCGCGGGCATAACTTGGAAACCATGATTTTGCGATGTGATCTCAACCTTACCTGTGTGAATGTCTTTGACGGGATGGTTTGCGCCACGATGTCCTAAATCCATTTTGGTTGTGGTTGCGCCTAATGCAAGCGCGAGTAATTGATGCCCCAAACAAATGCCGAATATTGGCATTTGCTGCGCCAATAATTCTTTGATCATTGGCACGGCATAA
>JBIICJ010000050.1:0-10739 GCA_044238965.1 Micavibrio sp.
TGGGATTACGATTTTCACATCGTTTTGTTCGCCATTCATACCCCAAGCTTTTCCACCATTTACAACAATCGGCGGTACGGAAGCATCGATAATCACATCGCTTGGAACATCAAAATTGCTGATACCTTTAGTGGAATTTACCGCATAAACGTCCGCGTTATTGGCAAAGCATGCATCAATATCAGATTGGATAATCTCTCTTTCGGTTTCTGGAAGTTTTTTAATCTTGGCGAAAACATCGCCTAAACCATTATTGAGATTCACACCCAGTTCCGCAAAGGTAGCCGCATGCTTTTTAACAACATCAGCAAAAAATACCTCTAAAGCCTGACCAAAAATGATCGGATCCGAGACTTTCATCATAGTGGCTTTTAGGTGCAAGGAGAATAAAATGTTTTGCTGTTTTGCGTCGGCAATTTGCTCAGCAAAAAACGCGCGCAACGCTTCAATATCCATGCTAGTGGCATCAACGATCTCGCTATTCTTCAAGAGTATTTTATCTTTCAAAAGCGTGGCAACTCCATCCTCACCAACAAATTCTATTTTTGCTAGGCCGGCCGTAGCGTCAGAGACCGTTACAGATTTTTCATTAGAACGAAAATCGCCGCTCTCCATATGCGCTACATGAGTTTTTGAATGGCTGCTCCATGGCACAACCTTACGTGGATGTTTTCGTGCAAAGTCTTTAATGGCTTGCGGCGCTCGACGATCAGAGTTGCCTTCGCGCAAAACTGGATTTACTGCACTCCCTAAAACTTTTTTATATTTTATCTGTATCGCTTTTTCATCTTCATTCGCTGGAGATTCAGGATAATCAGGAATATCATATCCCTGCGATTTTAATTCCGCGATGGCCTCTTTTAGTTGTGGCAATGATGCGCTGATATTGGGCAGCTTGATAACATTTGCATCTGGTTGCTCGACGATTTCGCCAAGAAGAGCAAGATCATCTGATTGTTTCTGCGCCTCTGTCAGTTTATCGGGGAAATTGGCAATGATGCGCCCGGCCAGAGAGATATCCATGGTGTTAACGTTTATACCTGCGGCTCCTGCAAAGAGCTGAACGATCTTTAAAAAAGAAGTCGTTGCCAAAGCGGGCGCTTCATCGGTGATGGTATAAATGATATCTGGTTTTATAGACATGAGCATGTTTCCTTGCGCAGCATGATATTTGTTATAAAGATTCAAAGGCATATCGCTCACGGGAGCACCGCCATCATTTGGGAATCGTTTAAAAATAATCTTTCGATTAAATCAGTATGGTCAAATGCATGTGATAACATCTTCTCCATTTGTTGAATATTTTTACCCAGATTACGCATAGTGTTTCAATACAACATTTGTATGTCCTATGTCAAATTAAGAAGGGGTGTGGTTTGGCTTCTAACCATTTGAATTAACTATATATTCCAACTAGTCTTATCATATTAAAATGCGGGTTTAGCCAATATCTGATATTTCCCTGTTATTTTCTCTATAAGATAATTACTTCATCGTGGTTATTTCGGGTTCTGTCCTTTCGGTGTATCCACCCCACCCAAAACATGGCCAGACAAAATACCCGCATCGCGACCCTGCTGAATATATTTGGGTTGATCATCAAAAAATTCAATTGGTGTTCCATTCGAAATCTCTTTTAAGGCGCGCAGAATAGGTTCCTTTGATTTTCCAGCCAAACAATGCATATACCCATCAATATCAATGCCCCATTGATGTAAAGTTTCAATGGCGCGCACGGCCGCAATATTTCCACGCGCTGTGACAACCGAAATATCAAAGGGTCGATGATGACCTGAATATTTTTGGTTAATATCATGGCATTTTTTGAGCATATCATAAGCTATGCCCTTATTCATTGGATGCTTCATTAATTTGGCTTCAAAATTTCGATAGGATTCCAACCCATGCTCACGAAAGAAACGTTCTGACTCATCATCAAATACAACGCCATCTAAATCAAACACATAATGCGCTTTTGTTTGTCCTAAGAAGACGGGTTTTAATTGTGGATTTTTTCTACGGCGCGGCATTGGAACTACATTTGTTTTACTTTCAGGCGAAACAATATCTTCGTTCTGCTCAGGATCATAATATGAACTCATGATGCCGTTTTCACGTGCGGCATAGGCATCATCTTTATTCGTTGTCTTGAATTGATGGACGCCATAAGCGTGCAGAAACGGAACAGGTGAACGTCCAGATGTAAAGAAAACTCCTTCTGGGGTTATACCCTCTTGTCCCAATGTATATAGTGCCCTGCGCGATGTGATCGGACTATTGCGAGAACAGATAATAAAATCCATATGTTCATCACCCTGCAAAAGCCCTTTCAAGGTATCAAAACCATGACTGAGTGGTAATGGCTCTTCAGCAGTTTCAAGCATATATTTAATATAAGCATCGTTCCCGCGCTCACGGAAAATACGATCTGGTTCACGCATATCAAATAAAACACTGGTTGATACTGCCTGAATAATTTTGTCTGCAATCATAGTCATCTCCTTATGCGACTTGTGGTAATGGTTTTAGTTTGGTTTTTCCTTGATCGAAACGTGTAATTGATCGCCAGGGCCGAACAAAGTTTTGGGTTTCATTGTTCAATGTAGAATAATTATTTAATGAATTTACCCATAATTTAATTTCCTCAAATAATACTTTCTTATCAGGGTTATCACCGATAAAACTATCATATTCAGTACCTTTTTCTAATGTGGCCAATTCTGATTTGGCACGATTATATAATTGAACACCAATATAATGACGCAATGATCTTACGCGTGCACAATCAATATCGCTCATATCTTGTGGGGCAATGTCGTAATGGGTAAAATTAATTAGATCGCTTATGTTCCCCATTTCTTTTCGAAGAGACATTAAATGTTCATAACTTTCAGAAACTGTATCTTCTTCATCAGACTGGATGGCGCTTACATAAAGCTTTATACGCTTTATAATTTCTTGATACACAGGATTAAACCCTGATTTTGCTTTCATCTTAAGCATTTCAAATGCAGCCGATTCAATATGCGCTACTTGACCACCGAGTGAATGAAGCGGGGTTTCCAAATTAGGATAATCTTTGACTATGCGCGAGCGGAAAATTTCATCACCCTTTACATTCCACAATTCATCAATTTTTTGTGCTAAATTTTGCCAATTTTGCGCGGGATCAATATAATTAATGTGACGTTTTACAATACCGGCACGCATATCTAAAATCTCACGTGGCACGTCACCTTCTGCACCAACGGAAAAACCAAATTCAGATGGCAGGATTATAGGTTGTCCGCGTAGATCAATAATTTCGAATATATCATTATTGTGATCTTTGATTAGATCATAAATTTCTGATGTTTTGAGATGTAAATATTGATTGGGATCATATTTTAAATTAAAAATAATCGCATAGCGTTCAGAATTGACAGTCCCCACAAAACAACCCATTTGTGGATCTGGTTTTTGTGCGGAGGGGCTAACATACGTAAAGACGGGGTGAGGGCCACCAAAACCCAAATCGATGCCCATCATATCATTCAACAAATGATTTGTTCCGCTATCAGCATTGATAATTAATTGATCAACGATTGATGGCGAGATATCCCTTTGCGCGTGGAATAATTTCATACATGGAATTGTATCATAGAGTGCACCATGAGATGCTCCATCATCGTAATCGATCTTATTCTGATCACACAAAGATTTCAAACTATGGTCGAAAAATCCCGTTTCCTGATTTATTGCAACTTTATAGCGATCGGGGGTGTAAGCTGCCAAAGCGCGCGATATAATGCGTGTATCAATCGTTATAATTCCGTTTGTTTGATGGGGACGCGTGTCTGTCTCCAAATTTCTGGCAAGTTCTTGCGCCAAAAATCGTGTATCAAATCGCGCATTATGTGCTATCACCAAGGCTTTAACTTCATTTCGTTTTAAGGATGATAATGGATCCCTCTCTTTTTGAATTTGATAGGATTTTTCCTTTAAATCACGAATAGATTTATGCATTTGATAAGTAAATTGATGAGCGGGCAATCCTGATATCAATTCCTGTGGCTTTGTATTGGTGACAAGTAAGGCCTGAGGCGAGGGGATACGATATTCAGGAATATGTTGGAATAATTGTATTGAATCTAAATGATTACCATCGACATCTTCAACCGTCATACCAAATTCTCGAATAAGATATTGTGAAGCATCCAAGCCGCCCGTTTCGGTATCAAATGCCGCGATGACATGGATATTTTTATCAACCAACGCCCCATGATGATAACGTTCAATCCCAAAAGGAATATTCTGATTTAAATATCCATTTGATGTTTGTGCATTAAAAGATTGAGATAAAGAAATTGGCGCTATATTTTTTATTTCAAAATCAGAGTCAATACCTGCATCTTGTCGTGCTGCACGTTCAAAATCTGATAAAGCTTGCGCTACAGGGTGATCAATATATGGTTGTAATTTTAAAACAGAGGCGGAAAAGCGGCCCTTTAGATAAAATTTTTCTTTTGACGGCACATGAAGCGTAATCCCAATTAAATCAGAACCAATATGCCCTATATTTTTTGCAGATTTTTTCTTAATTTTCATCACTTGTGAGCCATGAATAATGTCTGCACTCGCTCCCACTTCTTTCGCTAATTTTTTATGTTCTTGCAATTGATCTGGCCCGCCATGAACAGGAATAACAAAAGGTAAGCCAGAGAGGCGAATAATTTCCTTCATATCTTCACGATTATTATGACCTGAGCTGTGCAAGAACAGATCTGATTCACGTTCAATTAATTCGGGCAAAATCACGCGTGCGCCAAAAAATAATTCTGTTCCTTTTTGAAGATTTAAACGTTTAAATTTATTATTCCCTGTGGGAATAACACCTTGTAAGAAGCAAATTGTATCATTTTCGGTGATGCTATAACGATTATGCGGCAACCAATCGCGTACAGCGCGGTTAATACTGGAAAAAGCCTCATCCTGCGTTCCCGACACCAATAACGCATATTCCGAATCGCGTGATTGATCTTCGATATACGGAGCAACTTTGGCTTTTTGTGACCGCGTAAAAATATCAATATCATATACACGTTTCGCCCATTCTTTTACGCCATATACCTTATCCGCATCGCGGATAAGATCCTCGACCGCTTTTCCATCAACAATCAAAATCTTTCGCGATGTTTGCCCCAATGCATCAATTAGCGTAGTTAAGCGTGCAAGATTTGACCCCAGCATTGGGAATATAAATCGACGATCAGAATCTTGTTCCAATAATTGTTGAATTGATCTACCAACATCTTGTTCTTTGGGATTATGCCCTTCACGCGTAGCGCCCGTTGAATCGGCGCTTAAGGTATCAGGCTCATGTGCTTTTAACCAAATATCCAAGGGTGGAAGCCGCAGTTTTATCGAATCATCAATTTTATAATCACCCGTGTGACGATGTGATCCTGCTGGCGTTATAATATCAAACATCATACCTGGATCTGAGTGAGGCATAGGGCCAACGCGGATATCAAATGATCCAATTTTGAGGCGTGGATAATAATGATAACTATTTAACTCATGACCCTGAACAACTTCAGTATATTGCTCAATTTCTGTGCCATTGATTATTGTTTTTATTCGTGACAACGGATTATTAGGGTTAATTTGAGTTGTAAAATTAACAGGATAACAACGATCTAGAATTAATTTTTTTGTTTCTTTGTCGATATTCAATTCATTCATATCTCGCTGAATCTGACGAACACTAATTTCAGTCATAATCAGCGGTGGTAAGTCATATCCACATTTTACAAGATAAGATAACTGTCCCAAATGGTCTTTGTGCCTGTGGGTGAATAGAATGGCGCTAATTGGTTGTTGTGGCACGTGTGATGGATTATGACGATGATGCAAATAACGCGATGCATTAAAAAATGTTACATCAAAGATATCATGAAATAAAACACCCGCATCGATCATAATTGATTCTTGCTGGCGCTTATTATCCTCTGACATGTATTGATATTGTAGAATATATTGATTGGCACCGATTTGGCTATCGGCCGATGAAATATAGGAACTTAGATTATTTCCACCTATCGCAGCAAACGTCATTAATCCAGATTGTGGTATAGCTGGTTCTTTATTTAAGTATTCATAGGAGTTTGTATAAAGCGAAAGCTCACTAGGCAGGGCATATCGCCTCTGTTGGGGCGGTTTCTTTAAATCATCAATAACGGCTTCATCGCCCGCGCGAATGGTACGATTAATATTCCGAATTGTTTTTAAAATACTGGCAACGGCTTGGTTTTTGGATAGATCAATTTTTTGCCCCATATATTCAAGATGGCGAATTTCGCCATAGGATGGATTTTGTTTCAAAGGCCTTACTTTGATTTTATATAGTCTTTGTGAGGTATCACTATCTCCGCCATGAATTATCACGAATGATTCTACATCAATATGCGCTTTGGTTTTTCCAGGCTTATATTGATATTGTAAGCTTGCACTTATGTCGCCATGGAATGAAATTGAGTGTGAGTGCTCTTGATAGGGTGTTGCTTGAAATCGATCAGGGCCAACGCCTAGGATGGAGTGCAAAAAAAGAGCCGGATAAACCGACTCAAAACGCATACCAGATATATGATTTTTGCTTTGCTGAAACTCGCCGCCCTTATAAAGCCCTGGCAAATTTCCATACGCATCAATCGCATCCCTATATCCTGCCTCTTGTAACAATGAAACGGGATTGATCCATTCATTTCGCCTGATAACAGAATCGGTGAATTGCTTTAGACACTTTAGAAACGGTAGTTGGCTGGCAAGATCTGATGAATTTTCAAATGAATCAAGGGCTTGTAGCTTATCTATCGTGATTTCATTTCCGTGCTCCAATACGTCAAACGTCAATAAATTAACGGGTCGTGCGCGGTTTGTTTGATCATGGAAATAATATTTGCACGAAACTGAAAACTTATTTTTTTCGCGTCTCTTAATGCGCAAAAAAAGAACTCGTAAATCACCAGTTTCAAGATCGGTTGAAATTGTGGCATATGATGCCTTACCTGATTGCAGGACATGGCCCCAACAATCTTTCAATCCACTCATTGATAAAAATTGTTCCCTGTTCATTCTCTTACATTCTTTTGTTCAGTAGAAATGACAGATTGGTTATACAAAAAAATGCAATGAATATACAAGATGGATTCTGCTGCAGAACAATAAATAAATATGCATATAATGATCAATATTAATAAAGAATTTCTTGTACCAAATAACCATTCTCGCTATAGTAAAAAACTATCTTGAGTGTAATCCAATAATTTGGGCGTGAGATCGTGTTTAGGTAGCGCAGTATGCGTCATACTAATTTCCTTCTTTTTTATAAAGTTTTTTTTAATTCATTTTAAGTGAACAAATTTATAACCTATTGCAGTCAGTAAAATCATAATCGCGGCGACAAAAAGATTTATAGATACACCGGCGGCTTCCATACTTGCGGTAGCGTAAGGGCTAGTGCCAGGAATAACCCACGCTAAAAACAAGCTGGGCCAGAAAGTTATCGATGAAATAATTGCAAGATTATAATTTTTGTTTAACCAGCCCCAATATGAATATGCACTTACAAAAATAAGTGTTGTAAACTGCATGCCGATATGAAATTTGGCATGTTTAGGCCACAAATCATTAAATAAATGCGTTTTATTAAAAACATCCGCAATTGCAACAATTAAGATAGTAGCTATTATAGAGAATAAAATAAGATATTTTCCAATTTTATTTAGTTTCGCTATATTCATTTTATCACCATTTATCCTTAATATTTAATTTCGTTAGTGACGAATTGCAGGCAAAACATCTGAGAAAAGCAATTGAATAAGAGGCTGACCATGATAAGGTTTTTCGTCCTGCCGATTCAATTGCCTTTTTAAATTTCAAATCGTTCCAAGCGTTTACAACACCCTCATGTTTTACATGTTTTTCGTAAGCTTCGGGTAATATTTTTATTAGTTTTGGCATTAAAGGTCCTTGCCAACGAAGCAAATCTCACACCATGGCATTTTTGTAGAACATTTAAACAATTAACGGGGTTCCCACCATATCAATTCTTATTGTCACTACGCTTGGAAAAAGCGAAAGAATTACTTTCTTTGGGAAGCTTAATTGATAAAATATTGATTGGAAAAGTGAGTTAAATACTCACGCGGCCATTTTCCGTTTAAATTTTGGGAATGGGTCTTGCAAATTTGACCATGCACTCATTCCGCGCGCAAGTTCATCTTGAGTTAGAAGGCATTTATCTAAATCTGCACAGATTTTATCTTTATCCATGGCAATGCCGATAAAAACTAATTCCTGTGCGCGATCACCATATTCACCCTCAAAACGCTTTAGTGCATTTTGAACATAGTCTTCATCATCTGGCCATTTGTTTTTTGGCGTAGCGGCAAACCATGTGCCCATCGCATCAAATCGTCCAATGGCACCCGCCAAAGACCAACTCATGACAAAATCAGGCTGGCTCGCAATCCAAAAATATCCTTTGGCACGCACAACATTGTTTAACTCTCCGTTTAAATAATCATGCAACCGCTTTGGATGAAATGGCAAACGATTTTTATAAATAAATGAATTGACGCCATATTCATCAATTTCTGATCGCGGCGCATCCCATGCTTGTAACCATCCCGCCGATTGCCTTGCCACTTCAATATTAAATTTATTGGTATTTAGAATTTTATGAAGAGGCACTTTACCAAATTCACTTTCAACAATTTCGGCAACAGGATTAAGGCTATGAATAATCGCATATAATGCTTTTTTTTGATTATCATTCACCAAATCCATTTTGTTTAAAATAATGACATCTGCAAATTCAACTTGTTCCGTTAGCAAGTCAGCAATTGTTCGCTCATCATCGGCGTCACGATCCATTTTACGATCAGCCAAAGTTTTTGTATCTCCAAAATCTTTGATAAAATTGTGACCATCAATAACGGTGACCATTGTATCTAATTTAGCTACATCACTTAAACAATGTCCATCTTCATCGCGGAAATCAAATGTTTCGGCAACTGGCAACGGTTCGGCAATGCCAGTGCTTTCAATCAGTAAATAATCAAAACGACCATCTTGCGCTAGCTTAGTGACTTCTTCCAATAAATCCTCTCGCAAGGTGCAGCAAATACATCCATTTGACATTTCAACTAAACGCTCTTCGGTACGACTAAGGTTTGCGCCCCCATCACGCACTAAATTATAATCGACATTTACCTCGCTCATATCATTCACAATCACGGCGACTTTTAAACCGTCCCGATTATGAAGCACATGATTTAATAATGTCGTTTTTCCTGTGCCCAAGAAACCCGATAATACGGTCACGGGTAATTTTTTATTATTCTGAACAATTTTCAACGTCATAACTTTCCCTTTATGTTATATTATAACAGTTTGTGTTTAAAATTTTTACATGTGGCAGGATTTGCAAACGCCTTGTAATTCCAAAATATGGCGATCAATTTTAAACCCATGTTGATGGGCATCGGATGATAATTTTTTACCAATCATATGATCTTCAAGCTCATCTGCAGTTCCACATTCCTTGCAAATTAAAAATATATGTTGGTGATGGTGATCGGGATGTGCACAAACTACAAATGCATTTAAGCTTTCAATTTTTACAATTAGACCCAATTCACACAAAGCGTCCAATGATCGATATACACTTGCGGGTTTAATATCTTTTTTCTGCTTCTTAGATAGGAGTTCAATAATTTGATACGCCGTAACTGGTTTATCTTGATCTAACGCACACGCAAAAACAGCTTCGCGCATTTCCGTCCAACGGTGCCCTTGTTCGGTCGCCATACGCGCCGCAGATTTAATCAGGTTATTTATTGCGTTCTTTGTTATACCCATACCAATGTCCTATAAGTTTTATAGTGTTATACTATAACATTAAGAAATTCAAATTATTTTTTTATATTATTTTTTACGTCAGTTGGAATTGGTCCAAAGGATATTCTGATGCCACAATGATCTCTCTTATTTTTTAGCAGAAATTTTATTCATAATAATTTGCGTAATCTGAATTGTCATCAAATTAGCAGGTGCGTGATTGATCTTATTTTTCGTCTCATATTTCTTTAATACTGCTGGTAGTTAATTTGCCCTTTGGTGCAGAGCTATTCTGTTGCCTTCGCTGTCTTGAAACTCAGCTACAAATCCGAGAGGGCCGTTAGATTTTACGGGATATAGAATTTTAGCGCCAGCCTTCACTGCTTTCTTGAGTGTGTTGTGAATGTCATCTGTACCAAAATAGATAATTGGGCCATTGAGTGACGGAATATAGACATCGCCCTTCGCAAGCGCGCCTGTTATACCTTGCGCATTCTTATCCAAAGGAAATAGTGCCATTTGATAGCCGTCGATTTCTTCAATCTCAAAATCAAAACCAAAAACAGAGCTATAAAATGATATAGCGCGCTTTATATCCGTTGCTGGGATTTCAAAATAAACAACAGGATTCATTTTTACTTCCTTTGCTTGGGCTTGTGAATTCAAGATTGCTAGACACGTTATCAGTATTGAAAGATAGAATCTCAATTTTATTTTTATCATTTTTATTTCCTTATATAAAATAAAAAACGTTTTGCATGTTGATTGATGAACGTTTGAATATCTGCAGGTCTTACATCAGACCCAGACAAAGCGTGTTGGTGCATGAGGAGTATGATCAGAGGCGAAATAAGCGA
>JBIICJ010000156.1:0-2652 GCA_044238965.1 Micavibrio sp.
ACATCGTTATGGGGTTAAGTGTTATTGTGTAATGCAAAGGTAATACAAACTTTTAATAAATAAAAATTTATCTTTATTATTTTTTGTTGTATCTTTGCATCACACTTAAACACAGTAACACAATGGCAACTAAACCAACCCACACAATTACCGATTTCAGCTTTGAACTATTCGGATTTGATTTTGTAGTGCAGTTACAGTTATTTGATAACAAGATAACTGATAACTACGATGTACTAGATATCGACTTTGAAGGTAAGGCAATGTTTGACTTAGATTACCTAAAAGAGCATATCGAGGAAAACTTGCAAGAGGAGCTTTACATTGAAGTTACCAAGAACACAGAAAGCGATGCAGACGGTAAAAGCGAATACCAAGCAAGTATAAATAACTAAACCACCACAGCCCCTTAAATGGGGCTTTTTTTATTTTTCTTTTGTTAAATATAAATTTATGTTTATCTTTGTGCAACACAAACACAATAACACAATGCAATTACAGAAAGCAACCAAAAGTAAAGTAAAGCTGAAAATAGCTTTGCAGGGAACAAGTGGAAGTGGTAAGACCTATTCTGCTTTACAATTAGCCTATGGCATTACAGCCGATTGGACAAAGATTGCGGTAATAGATACCGAAAACGAAAGTAGTAATTACTACGCTAATCAGGGCGAGTTTAACGTGCTAAGTTTACAAGCACCATTTACACCTGATAGGTATTTAGAGGCTATACAGGCTTGTATAAAGGCAGGTATGGAGTGCATTATCATTGATAGTATAACTCACGAATGGGATGGTATCGGTGGAATACTAGAGATGCACGAAAAAGCAACACGCAATAGTAGGTCAGGCAACAGCTTTAATGCGTGGGCAAGCATTACTCCATTGCATAATAAGTTTGTGCAGTTTATAGTAGATGCGCCAGTGCATATTATTGGAACCCTACGCACTAAATCAGACTATGTATTGCAAGACCGTAACGGCAAACAGGTTCCAGTTAAAGTAGGAATGAAAGCAATTACTAGAGATGGTATGGAGTATGAGTTTGGTATCGGTTTTGAGATTGACTTAAACCATACTGCAACGTGCAGCAAAGACCGTACAGGCTTATTTGTAGATGCTGAACCATTTGTAATAACTCCTGCAACAGGTCAGAAATTAGTAGAGTGGGCAAACACAGGGGTAGATGCTCCTAAGACTGAACCAGCACCACAGCCAGCACCGAAAGCAGAGGTACTACTATCTGAAAGGATTGATAAGCTAAAAGATGCTTTTGATAAGCTAGGAGTAACCAATGAGCAACTAAGCGCATACGCTCACGGTGCTTTAGGTAAAGACAGCCTAAGCGAGTTAGATGCAAACGACCTTGACGGACTAGCAAGCATCTACAAAGAGATTAAGCAAGACACTACTACAATAGATAAATACTTCATCTAATGAGCGACCAACTACAACTAAACAGCCTAGCACTAACTAAAACAAGTTTATACACAGCTAGCAATGTATTCTGCGCTAAGGTTGCAGATGGTGAAATATACCCTGAAGAGGCTATTGCAAAGGGTAAGGCTTTAGAATTATTAGGAAAGGCAATGCAGGACACTGCAAAGTCTTTCTTTAAAGCTGATAAAGCTAGTTATGAAGGAGTAAGTATTACTCAAACAAGCAGGGCAAACAAAGACTATACAAACGACAAATATTACAAGGATTTGCAAGCTGAAATTGATTTGCTAATTGCTAAGCAAAAAGACCATTGTAAGCTAATAGATGCCGTTAAGTCTGTATCTGATAATGTAATGTTTACCAATCCAATTACAGGGGAGGAATACAAACTAATGCCTGCACAAATTACCTACACACCAACTGTAACCGTAACCGTTCCAAAATAAAAAAATGCAAGAAATCAACAACACATTGCCTGAATTTTTAACCATAACAGAGGCAGCCCAATTATTAAGAGTTTCAAAAGTTACTATCCATAGTTGGATAAATACTAAAGTGATTAAAGCCTACAAAATTGGTAGGCGAACATTGTTAGTAAAAAGCAAAGTTTTTGCAGCAATAATGAAAAGGGTCCCAAAATGATATGAGCAAAAAACTATCTTCAGCAGATTTGCATTATAAACTTCTTGTAAAGGCTAGTGAATTTCTAAATGTAAGTCCTACAACTATTTATGAATGGTTAAATGAAAAACCAAAAGATGAACCCAAAACGAGAGCCACCAATAACAGCAGCGGACTTTCAGGCAATGCAGAAAAAGAAAACTGCAACTAAAAAAGCTACTGCTTACAAACGGAAAATGCAGGTTATTAACGGCCAATTTCAATTAAAGCTAATAGCCTTAGAAATTGAGTTTGTAACCGAATATAAGTTTAACCCGATCCGCAAATGGAGAGCCGATTATTTCTTCCCATCGGCAAACCTAGCCCTTGAAATTGAAGGCGGTGCTTTTACCAACGGAAGGCACACAAGGGGCAAAGGCTTTGTAAATGATATGGAGAAATACAACGCTATGACACTACAAGGAATAAAGCTATTACGCTATACTCCTGACCAACTCAACCAACCAACAACCATTAACAATATACTAGAATTATGCAAACAGAATTAAACGAACTAGAACAAGACTTTACCGATTACCTTAAAATAGGTGATGC
>JBIICJ010000136.1:0-2650 GCA_044238965.1 Micavibrio sp.
ACACAGCCACGCAGACTGCCAATCATCAGTGGTGATGCTGACTGCGCAGAGTGTGAAGGCAAAGGTGTTGTGATGGTCTTTGATGTGGAAGCAGACAAATGGGTGTCAAAGAAGTGTGGCTGCTATCAGGAAACCTACGCATAGAAAAGCAAAAGCCCCACCCATCACAGGTGGGGCAATCACTTCTAGTTGTCACTGGTTCTTGGTGCGTACCACAAATGCTTTCAATCCTTTTGCAAGGGCTTCTGCAACAGCATCGTATTTGATGAAGTCATGCACTACTTCTTCAGCGCAAAGGTTGAAGTGATTACGACCACGAATCTTGCGCATGATTACTGTGCCACCGTTCAGGTAGAACCAGCCTTCAATTGTTCTGAATGAGTAGTCAGGCTTCATGTATGTGAGTGTGCCACGCTGTGCATCTGCTGGTGTGCGTGCTGTGATTGTGTCTGTGTATTTCATGTTGGTTTCTTTCTGTTATTAGTTGTGGTTATTGCTGACGCTCTGAACGCTCTTGGAACAAGCGTGCTGTGCGTTCTTCATGTGCGATTGCTGTTGGGTGAACACTTCCATCTGCAACTGGATTGCAGGTCTTGCTGTGCCACATTGAAGGGTTGTAGTACCAGTTCTGACCTGTCAATCTTCCTCTGCTGTATTTGAAAGTGCGCTTGGTGACATCACACAAAAACTTCTTGCCTGATTTGCTGTCAGCCCACGCCACTTCACCACCACATTTCTTGCAACAAAAGATTGCACGCTTCTGCTGGTTCTTTGGCAGTGCGTTGAACGCAGCAACATTGGTTTCTTCAGAAATGTGAGTTGCATTGCAGGGCTTGAGATGAAACGCCTTGTCGGGTGCGTTCCATAAAATTGCGATTAGGTTGGTTTCCATCTTGGTTTCTTTCTGTGATTAGTTTTGGTGATTACTGCAAGACTGCTTGAAACTTTGCCAAGGCTCTTTGGAAAACTGGCTTCATTGAGGCATCACCATCAGCACCATTTGCAACGATGATTTCTAATTGATATTCCAAATCAAAAATAAATTGTTCAACAAGCCATTCACTGATTGTGATTGTGATGTCACGCTTGGTTTCGTGAACAATGTCAATGTTATGACCTTCCCCTTTTAGAGAACTAATAATTCCCCTACTTTTCCAATCGTGAAAGACAAGTTGTGAAAATCGGACTGTGTATGTGTGTTTGAAGTTGGTTTCCATAGGTCAAGTATAAGCACAACTTTTCACAATGCGCAAGTATTTCTTTTGAGCCTTATTCCATAAGGGTTTCAGAAGGTGACACCCAAGTGACACACCCAAGGGCTAGGGTATCCCTTACCTGTTCCCTACATACCACCACAGGTGGTCATACACAATCTGCCAGCGTAACCACGCCACACACACTGTGTGAGCCTGAGACAAGCGCAAACGCACATTGAGGTACAAGACAGCCAACATCAGTTGAAAGCCTCTCTGCGTGGCAGTGAAAGGCAACCCAATGAAACACCCACTGATGCACACCATCACCCTTGGACTGGTCGTGAACCTTGGTCTGCTGACCATCACCACACCAGCACAAGCCCATCACAACCCACCCAAACCACTACCCTGCCCCCAATGGCATGACGCACTACGCAAGAACAAACTGCCAATCAAAGTCTTTGCACCAATCATGATGCGTGAGTCAAAATGTGTGAAAAATGCTATTGGCTGGAATTATCACAAAGGCAAATCACATCTTGATTGCAAACTGTCCCACGCCAAGACCTACCGAAAATGCAAAGCAGTCAAGTCCTACGATGTCGGACTGTTGCAAATCAACAGCAGTTGGAAAACACTCACAGCCAAAGTGTGCAAAACAAAACAAGGCGACATGCTTGTTCTTCAGAATCCAGATTGCAACCTGAAAGTTGCTTCGTACCTGTATCACAAAGGTGGTGGTGTCTCCAATTGGCGTGCAACATCAGGTGCTATCATCAGTTCTAATAGATAACCACTAGCGATTGGACAGCACATCACTATGCCAAAGAAACAAGAAACACCACCACACCTACTGAAGCACAGCGCAACAGTTCTACTTGGCGCACGCATGTCATCAGGCATCAGCCAGCGTGAACTGTCACGCAGAATCAATGTGACACAACCACTGATTTCATCATGGGAACAAGGCAAAGCCCTGCCCACAATCACACACATTGTGTCCATAGAAAAATCACTTGCAGTTGAATCAGGAACACTTCTCTTGGCTATCGCATACGGGGCGCAACAGGAAGAATGACGCATGGCTGAAGCAGGTGTTGAAGATGTTTGGAAGCGTGAACGCATCGCACGACTATCAACAGCACCTGTGTTGCGTGCAGTGCATGACCTGCCTGTGCGTGAAGCAGCAGATGTGTTGGGTGTCAATGTAGGCACACTCATGAAATGGCGCACATCAGAAGGTGCAGCCACAATCCACTATGCAAGAGCAGACCGCATTGCAATCAGGTTGGGTCATCACCCATCTGTGTTGTGGGGTCGTGACTGGTGGACATTGTAGAAAAGGTTTGCCCTGCAAGGTTGTTTGGTTTCCACCTTGCAGGGCATCTTCTCTGAGAACAACAAAAGCCCCACCCATTACAGGTGGGGCTGATGCGTTGTGTGGCTTCTATGCG
>JBIICJ010000177.1:0-2627 GCA_044238965.1 Micavibrio sp.
GTCAAATATTAATTGCACATAGCAAAGGAATATTAGCACCAAATGCTGCAAATAATGATTTTATAGCAGTATTAAGACCAGTTGGTACAGGAGTGTACTTTGGCGGTGGTATGAGTTCAGGAGAAGTCGTAGGAAATGGATTATTTATATCTACTTCAGGGGCAGCTACATTTAGTTCATCTGTAAAATCTACTAGATATTTAATTGCTCCAAGTGGCACAGCAGCAGTATATAATATTGTAGATGCAGACCAATTATATGCGGGTACTTATAATTTGCAAGCAGGTGGAGGTTCAACAGGGTACGGAGGTTCTTTAGTAATGTATGGCCATTCACATGCTTCAAGAGCAGGATATGTAAGCGTAGGAATAAGTGCAGGTAGTGGAGGTAAATTTACTGTAATGAATGGCGGTAATGGTAGTGGTAGTGATATTTTTACAGTTGATGTTTTCGGTGCGGCTTCATTTTCGTCATCAGTTACTGCAACGAATCTTTATTTAGGTTCACTTACTAACGAACAGTTAATGATAAGTGGAACAGGCAGCAGGGGTATCGGAGTTTCCACAATAACAAGTGGAGACCCTTATGTTAGGCTATACGACAATACTACAATCAAAGCAGATATTTGGTGGGATAGGTCTACAGGAGCAATGGGTATTAACTCACTTGGAGCAGGTTCAAAAACAGCAATCAATCCGTTTGGTGGATTTGTGGGTATAGGTACTACATCACCAACTCAACTATTAGAAATAAGAGGCTCTAGTGCTTCAGAGTTTATTACTCAAATAAATTCAAATACTAATTGGACTTCAGATGCAAAAACATCAATAGCTTTTGGTCAATCATATTTCGGAGCAACACCTGCAGTGATGGCTAAGGTTAGTTTTAAATTTAAAACAGGTCCAGCAGATGGAGGTAATTTAGTATTTACTGTAAAAAATGCTACAAGTGGCGCAATGGTAGATGCATTAGAATTATCTAATTCTGGAGGAGCAGCTACATTCTCAAGTAGTGTTACGGCTCAAGGAATGGCTATTAATGGAGCGAGCGATGCGGTATTAAGTATTGTTGCGCCATCTTCAACTGCTTATGTTTCATTTAGAAATGTTGGTGGTAAAACATGGGGTATAGGAAATTCATTTGTAGGAACTAATACAAACTTCCAAATATATAACCTTACTGATAACGTAAATGCCTTATCATTTGCAGCGGCAGGGGCGGCTACATTCTCAAGTAATGTAACTGCAAGTAGTTATATAACTTCATTAATCAATTTAGGTTTTGTAAACACAAATGCCTCACAAGCTGGTTTTGTAGCAGATTATACGGGTACAGGTGCTTTGAAAGTGTCATTTAGCACCTATAATGATTTTATGAATATCTATAATGAAACAAATGGATATTCAATAATAAACTTCACTAGGTCTACTAAGAATATTGCAATAAACCCAACAGGCGGAAACGTAGGTATTGGAATTGCAGTACCTTCTTATAAATTAGAAGTTAACGGCACAAATGGAAGTATTGCTGTGTCGGGTAGCGGATATACTCTTAATCCTTTACCAATGTTAATTGGTCAATATACAAGTACAAGAGGGTATATTCAAGTCCCAAATCAGGGTAGTTTTGAAATATGGAATGGCGGAACATCTGCTATTGCAGAATTTAAAAATAATAGCCAAAGTATTTTTAATGGTAGCGTTGGGATAGGTAATCAATCGCCTTTCTCTCTGCTACACGCTGGAACAAGACCCGGAGCAGGAACAACTAATCCTTCATTAGGCTCAATCGCTACTATATCAAATGACGGTTTAACAGGTATTGACTTAGGAGCAAACGTAAACGCTAATAACGTAGTTGGCCACATTAACTGGGTCAACTATTTAGGAGTTGGTAATTACAATACAGCAAGAATTGATGTGTATGCTGATGGTGGAAGTAATAGCGGCTCTTTAAGATTTTGGACTGCGAGTGCTTCTTCTTCACCTACTATTAGGTTTACAATATCCCCTACAGGATTAGCTACATTTAATAATAATGTTGATATTACGGGTTCAGGAGATGTATTAGTATTAAGAAAGGCAAACAATGTTCCCGCATTGGCTTTTATGGGAACCTCAACTAATAAATCAGTAATTGAGGGTGGTGATAAATTTGATTTTTATACAGGGGGTGTCAATAGGTTAACAATAGCATCTACAGGAGCATCTACATTCTCAAGTAATGTTACAATATCTGCAGCTTTTCCGTCTTTAATATTAAGCAGGTCTGGAACAACTTTTCAGCAGGATATAAGATTTCAAGACGCAGGCTCTAATAGATGGGCAATAGGTCAAGCGGTGAATGCTGTTGGTAATACATTAGATTTTTATTCTTATTCTTATGGTCAAGTTCTTGGTTTAAATTACTCTACAGGAGCTGCTATTCATTATGGTAAAACAAACATTGTAAAAAGCCATTCGGATTATGCTTTCACAGTAGTGAATACTGATACTAGCGGGTATGGAATATACTTACAAGCAGGAGGAACCAATAACCCTATTGATGTATATAATGCAGCAGGTACAACACAGATATTTAAACTAACAGGAGCTGGAGGGGCTATGTTTAATGGTCAGGTAATGTTT
>JBIICJ010000110.1:0-2613 GCA_044238965.1 Micavibrio sp.
TTGACGACATACGAGCGGCCTTTAAATCCCACAGGAGGGTATTATATCAGTTGCCCACAGGTGGAGGCAAGACAGTTATATTTTGCCACATAACTAGGGAAGCGGTGCGGAAGGGTAAATCGGTTTTAATATTAGTACATAGGCAGGAACTGCTGAGGCAGACAACGGCCAAGCTATCGCAATGGGGCGTGCCTTGGCAAACCATTGAGGCAGGCAAGCCAACAACGAACGAGTGGCCTGTATCTGTGGCCATGGTGCAGACGGCAGCGCGGCGCGAGCTACAGCAGTACGATTTAATCATCTGCGACGAAGCCCATCACGCTGTCGCTGGCAGTTGGGCAGGAATAATCGAGAAACAGCCACAGGCTTATTTGCTTGGCGTTACAGCGACTCCGTGTCGCATGGATGGCAAAGGATTAAAAGACGCGTTCGATGTGCTGTTAGAAGGCGTTAAAATGCGTCAACTTATTACAGACGGATTCCTGTGCGAGCCTAAAATATATGCCGCAAGCGTGGCCGACCTTACAGGCGTGCGCTCAGCATGTGGCGATTACAACCGTGGGGATTTGGAAACGGCGTTAATGAAGTCGAGAATAACAGGCGACGCGGTACGCGAATACCAACAGCACGCCGACGGATTGCCTGCAATAGTTTTCTGCGTATCTGTTCAGCACGCGCGGGCCACAGCTCAAGCGTTCACCAATGCGGGTTATCGAAGCGCCGCAATAGACGGAAGCATAGAGGATAGCGAGCGGAAGAGGTTAATTAACGGGTTAACCACGGGAAGCATCCAGGTACTAACGAGCTGCGACATAGTAAGCGAAGGCACGGATATTCCTGCGGTGGCTGCGGCGATATTACTGCGGCCTACGAAATCGGAAGCGCTGTACTTGCAGCAGGTGGGCAGAGCGTTGCGGCCGATGGATGGAAAGCGGCACGCAGTTATATTAGATCACGCAGGGAATGTATTTCGCCATGGTATGCCTACAGCGGCACGCGAGTGGACGTTGGAAGGCCGCGATAAACAGGCGCGGCAGAAAACAGCGGAGGCGGTTAGGCAATGCAAATTATGCTATGCCGTACATCAAGCGGCTGTTTGCCCCGAATGTGGAGCGCCTGCGCCGTTAAAGCCAAGGCAACTTAAAAAAGTAGCAGGGCAATTGGTGCCGGTGGAGGATGTGGAACGGGTAAAGCGTGAGGCGAAAGTTGAAGTTTGGGGCGCAAGGTCGCTGGAGGAACTCAAGGCTATCGCGTTTCGCCGTGGGTATAAGCCGGGTTGGGCATACCACCGTTGGCAGATGTATAATAGAAAATAGGTAAATTAGCGCAATGGAGCGCGGTAAATTTAGGGCTGAGCCGTTGGAAACGCCAACAAACGAAACAAGCCTTATGCGGCAGATTATGCTTGCAGTTAGCAAAATTACAGGCGTTCGGATATTCCGAAATAATACAGGGTTTGACGCTACAAACAAAGTTCGTTACGGATTAATCCAAGGCAGCAGCGATTTAATAGGATGGAAATCGGTAACCGTTACACCGGATATGGTAGGGCAGCAGGTGGCTGTATTTGTCGCGCTGGAGGTTAAGACTCCGAAAGGCCGCGCCACCGATGAGCAGAAAAATTTTGTTAACGTCGTAAATGCCGCAGGAGGCAAGGCCGCCATAGTGCGCTCGGTGAGCGAAGGTATCAAGGTATTGTCATAGAATTGTCATATTTGTTGCAATTTTGCAACTTAGATTTGTATTGTTAAATTAATGTGCATAGGTTTGTTGAACATTAAAAACAAAATATTATGCTACCAATCGAATTTTTGATTTTGTACCCCATCAGTTTACCTGTGGCATTTTTGCTGCACAAGCTGTGGAAGAAACTCACGCGCCGCGTGGAAATCGTAGAGGCGCAGCCGTATCAGTTTGAGCGTGACGTTTATGTGGAAGGTTTTAACGATGCTACCGAGCATTGGAAACAGGAAGTTAAACGCATGTATAGAGGGGGGCAGTTATGAGCAACGAAATAAAAGTAGATTTTCATATGGTGCAATTGGCATTAGCACAAGTGGACCAAATTAAAACTGAATTATACAAACAAGGCATTTTTGATTTTCATAGAAATGAGAAATATTTAAAAGCTGTAGATAAATACGAAGATTTATATGATTTGTATGAAGAGCAAAAAGGGGGGCAGTTATGAAAGTTCAATTTATAAGCTCAGCAGATGATATGTATTTATCAGGTATAAATTACAAAATAGGTGATGATGTTGTTGCAAAGGATAACCCAACTAAAGTAATTGGTAAATGCACAGGCTTTGCTCACAATGATACTTGCATTGAAATTGACGGAAGTTGTTGGGGAGGTAAGTATTTCTTTATGAAGTCCGAATGGCAAGAAGTTGAATTATTAGAGGGAGGTAACAAATGAAATACATTAAACTAAGAGTAATTATAATTTTTGCAATTGTAATTTTATTATCATTCATTCCTGAAACATTCCCAGATTTCTTTGGAGACTGGGAATGCCAAGGAAGTAAAATTATTAGTGTTAAAGAAGGATTCTATCAAACACAAGGATGTTCTTACGGAGGTGATTTAGAGCATAGTCCAACTACACACT
>JBIICJ010000176.1:0-2565 GCA_044238965.1 Micavibrio sp.
TTTTGGAAGAAAATAATAAGATAATGTAGGTTTTAAACTATATTGAGCATGTTGAGGATAACCTAATTGAAATCCTTTTTTAAAATAATAGTATGCAATTTTTAAATTATTATAATGATCCTTACCTTCTTTAGCCTGTAAATAATAATGAATACCTATAAAATAAAGACTTTCTGGTCTACTTTTATCCATAACATAAGATTTTTCATATAATTTTTTACATTCATTCCTTGGTAATTTTAATTGAAAATTAGCAATTCTCGCAGACTCAAAACATGCATCTATTTTTTCTTGAAGAAAACCTTCAACTGGATGGTTTACTCTTTCTAAATAATATTTATAAGCAAGATCATATTTTTCTAATAAATTATAAGTTTGACCTAAATAATAATACGCTCTAGGATCATCTGGATCTTCTTCTATTGTTTCAAATAAAACTTTTAAATCATATTCTTTTCTATCCATTGTTCTTTTTTCCATATTATCACTCCTTACATCAAAAATAAAACTATGAGAAGATGGTATAATAACATTTATATTATTCACAGGATTTATAACTTCATGTATTTTATAAATGTATCTTAATTTTGAATCGGATCTAATTATACGATTAGAAGAATATTCGTTATCATGACTATGAATAAATAAACTAAATGAATTGGAAAATAAATCTCCTCTAACAGTATTTAAAAATTTTCTTAAATTATTTTTTATTATATAAGTATCGTCTAACATTATTATATATTTGCAACTTTGCCCAGCCAAATCAATACATCTATTTCTGCTATCTCTAAAATTAATAAAAGGTTCTTGATATAATTGCCCTTTCTTCTTTCCAACTAAAATTTTATTTATAATTTCTATCGTATTATCAGTGCTTCCAGTATCAAGAATTGTCCATCTATCTATAAATGGTAAGTTTTCTATTAAAACATTTTCTAAACTATCTCCTCCATTTTTAATAATCATTGTATAATGAATTAAATTATCGTATTTTAATTCTTTGTCTGTTATGAAATAATGAAATTCTTTTAAAAAATTTTCATGCATATAATAAGGTATAGATAAAGATAATTTTTCATCATTTATAATATTTTCTATTGTATCATTTATATCTGATAAATTATATGTATAAAAATTTGTTATTTGTTGATATATATTATTGTATAATTTTGAATTATATAAAAGTATAGGTTTATTATCAATGATAAAATCAATAAGTTCTGAACTTATATTTTGTAATGTAGCATGTATAATTAAAATAAAATTTTTTTTTGGAATATTTGTAAAACCTTCAAGTATATTTGTATTTGTATTGTTTTTATTCATATTATTCATAAAATTTGAAGTATGTATAGCATCTTGATTAATTATATTTACTTTAATAAATTCGGAACATTTAATAGGGAAAAAACCTCCATCAGATATTTGATAAAATAAAGCTTCAATATCTTTTTCTATTAAAGAAAGTTCCTTTATTAAAGATATAAGCCTTTCATATTTACCTAAACTATTTATAATATTTAAATTATTGAATTCGGTATGATCTAATTTGGTAAATTCGTCATAACAAACTTTATAATCATTTTCATATATATTAATATTTTTAGTTTTTTCTGTCATTTTTATTTAGTTTTAATATTTTTAAATGGATTCTTTTTTCTTTTTTTTCTTTTTTTTTTCTTTTCTTGTAATAAAAATGTTGGTTCGTATTTACTCTTTACCTGAAATTATTACTATGTATAGAAATAACAAGCACTTAATTGAGGCTACACTTAAAAAACAACCTATTGAAGGGTTTATCAAGATTAGAGATATAGACGGCGGAGATGTTACAACATCTGTCGGCTTTGGAATATTTATTGTTATCCTATTACTAATTAGTTTATTTGTATGGATCTGGGCTCTTATGGTTTTGATCAGATACTGGGATATTCTACCTGACTGGGCTAAGATTGTTGGTTTATTAAGTATTCTTGGAGTACTTGGTGGTCCAATTGTTACTCTGATTGTTGTATATGTTGCTAAAGGACATGCAACTCCTTGAAAATATTATTAAAACAAAAAAATTAAAAATATTTATAATATAATTATTATAAATAAATGAATTATAGTTATCTGTTAATTGTAGCATTTGTAATTTTATTAATTATAATATGTATATGGTTATATTTTAGAAATATTGTATGCAGTAAATATTCTGGCCCTCTTCCTAAAGAAATTATATTAATTAGACATGGCGAAAAACCTAAAACTGGAGGAAATTTAAATTCAACAGGATATACTCATGCAAATTGTTGGGCTGATTTTTTCATAAATAATAGGCCAACAAGTATTGATCAACCTCAAGTTTTGTATGCTATGAAACAAAAAGATAAGAAAAATTCAAGCAATAGACCTTACGAAACGATTTACCCTTTATCTCAAAAATTAAATTTGAATATTAATAATAACTATTTCAGAGATGATGAAGTTTTATTAATAAAAGATATATTATCATCTAAAAATATAAATAAAACTGTATTAGTTTGCTGGGAACATGATGCTATTCCAAATATTTTTAAT
>JBIICJ010000108.1:0-2564 GCA_044238965.1 Micavibrio sp.
TAACAGAGCCGCGTTTAAAAATGGCGCATATTCCTGTGGGGTCAGATTTGATTTTAAACCCTGTGTCGGGTGCGCCTGGGTTTCATATCGGTAATGTGTTTGTGATGGCGGGCGTACCGAAAATCATGCAGGCCATGTTAGATGATATTTTACCGCGATTAGTTGAAGGCGCAAAAATATTGTCACATTCGTTAAGTTGCGATTTGGGTGAAAGCATGATGGCATTGCAATTAACGGCGATCCAGCAAAAATATCCTGATATCGAAATCGGCAGCTATCCGCAATATCGCGGTGGCCATGCGGGGGTTAGTTTGGTCGCGCGCGGCATTGATAAAGTACAAATTAATGGCGCGGTAGATGAGATAAAGAAAATGATTGTATCGTTGGGTGGTAATATTACTTTGGAAGCATCAGCATGAAAAAAGTTATTTTGGCATTGGGATCTTTGTTGCCAAATGAAATGCATAAATTAGGTGCGCATTTTGATGTGGTGCGACTATGGGCGGAACCTGATCCCGAGGCAACGTTACAACAACACAAAGATAATATTGTGGCGATTTTATCGAGCTATAACGGATTGCAAGTCACGCGCCGCATTATTGAATCATTGCCCAATTTATCGATGGTCGCCCAATTTGGCGCAGGCATCGATAATATTGATCTAAATGCATTGCGGGATCGCGATATTTTATTATCAAACACGCCTGATATTTTAACCAATGATACCGCCGATATCGCGATGATTTTAACATTAAATGTCATGCGCCGCGCGGTCGAAGCAGACATGTATCTGCGCGTTGGAAAATGGAATTCAGGTGCGTTTCCATTATCAACATCATTGACACATAAAACGATGGGTATTGTCGGGATGGGGCGTATTGGGCAGGCGATTGCCAAACGCGCCGCCGCATTCGATATGAATGTTGTGTATCATGGCCCGCGTGAAAAGACAGATATTCCATTCCAATATTATGCCGATTTGGTGCAAATGGCTGAGGCATGTGATGTGTTGATGCTCGCCTGTGTTGGTGGTGAAGACACGCGCCATATTGTGAATGCGAAAGTTTTGAAAGCCTTGGGCGCGCGCGGATATGTCGTGAATATCGCGCGCGGGTCTGTGATTAAAACAGATGATCTGTTGATCGCATTATCAAATCGTTCGATCGCGGGGGTTGGTTTGGATGTCTATGACAATGAGCCGAATGTGCCCGAAGCCCTATTAAATATGGATCAAGTCGTATTATTACCCCATATCGGGTCGGCAACATTGGAAACCCGTACCCAAATGGGCGAACTTGTGATAGATAATATCATCGCGCATTTCGAAGGTCGACCTTTGCTCACGCCGTATAAATTATAAAGGAATTTTATGTTTCGTTTTTTGTCTGTTTTTTTAGTATTAATTTTGATTTCACATTCCGCATCGGCAAAATGTTATACATTCGCTGAGGCCGAGGCCGAGCAGGGTATTCGTATTCATTCGGAATTGATGGTGATTGGTTTAAATTGCCAACATTTGGGGCCGCGTGATCGTAAAAATCTATATGCGCAATACAAAGAATTCACACAAAAACACGCATCCCTTATTCGCGGGTATGAAAATACATTAATCAATTTCTTTAAGCAATCAGGCAAGGCCGATCCTGAACGCGCGATGCATGATATGCGTACAAATTTTGCTAATAAAATTTCAAAGGATGCCGCAACAATGCGTCCCGATGCATTTTGTGCTTATTATTCACCACGCATTCCACGCGCGGCACAAATGAGTGATACGGCTGTAAGACAATGGGCATCAACATTTTTCCCAGGGCATCCAACGTCACAAGCTTTGTGTAAACAATAATTTTGTTTAACCATTTAGAGAAGGAAAAAAATATGAAACATATTTATACATTATCAGCATTGGCCGTTATTGCGGCATTGGCGGTATCTCCAGCTATCGCGGGTGAACGTAGCAAAAACGTAACCAAAACAGAAAATGGTCGTATCATTGATCGCACATATGAAACAAAACGCGGCACTGTGTCATCGCATAATGAAATCACCAAAACAGGTGATAAAACATGGTCGGGTACGCGCACCATCACAGGGCCCGATGGCAAAACAAAAACCATTGAAACCCAGGGTACAAGAACTGAAAATGGATTTGAGAAAACACAAGCTTGGACAGGCAAAGACGGGGAAACAAAAACCCGTCATATCGAACATCAGCGCGGTGAAAATGGCGTAACGCGCACGTTAACAGATTCAAAAGGCGAAACACATACATCGACAGGCGCAACGGGACGCGAGGCATATCGTAATATGCGCAAAGACCGTCGTGAAGGCCGTCAAGAAAAGCGTCGCGGGTATAATTAATCCACAGCCCCCGCGCTTTAATTTGAAATTATCTTTGCGGAATGCCCCAAATCGGGGCATTCTTTTTGCTTATTCAGTAAACATATTCTGGGGGAATATATCATGAGTATTGATCAGATCATCGATAATGGATTTAAAGTTTTGGCCGATGTGACCGAAACATTGATCATGTGGAGCGCAACCATTTCATTTGATCCTGTGAC
>JBIICJ010000112.1:0-2562 GCA_044238965.1 Micavibrio sp.
AATATCCAAATCATTTTTAAATCCTTTTATTTTATCTATTTTCTGATAAGCTTTAAGTGTAGCATAACACCTTCCCTTAAATGATTTGTTGTATTTATTCTTTGCAAGCCTGCTTGCATTTTTTTGACATTCAGTCATATTATCCCACCTATCGCTCCACTTCCTTTTATCTTTTCTCAGTTTAGAACACTCCTTGCACCTATACTCTAGACCTAAATAACAGTTTTTACTCCTATGAAAAAAATCATTTGTAGCTAATTTTATTACCTTGCACGTTGTGCATTTTCTTTTATTTAACTCATTCATATCATGAACCAATTTCAAAGTGCATCCAATCGTAATTTTTTTCTCTTCCTAAACTGATAAAACCATGTTTGTAAAAAATATCAATCATTTGCTTATATTCAGGTCGTGCAAATCTAGCCGTCTTAGATGTTTCTTTTAATTTATTTCTAGCAGGGTCTAAATCGATAGCTGTTCCCCAAGAATGTTTCGACCAATCAGAACCGCCACGCATTTTTCTGAAATTAAAACAACCGCCAAATAAATCAATTCCTAGCTCCTTGATTTTAGGCAAACCATAAACTTCTAGCAATTCAGTAAAAACAGCGTTTAGTCTTTCAGCAACTAATTTATGGCATCTAATTTTAGAAACAGTTATTTTTGTGTCCCAAGCAATACGCATCGGGTAAGGCGTTTTAATGGTAACTAAATACGAACCCAACTCATTAGGCTGCCCGTACTTTTCAATCATTTGTTTTGTAGTTAACATCTTATTTTTTTTATTAACAATTCCATTTCTTCAAGCTGAGAGCCTTTCTTGTCGGTCTTCCTTTTTCGTCCTTCATTGGTCCAGGCATTCCTGACATTCTAGCACAGAAAGATTTTCTTCTCTTAGCGTCCTTACTGTCAGGGTCTAGTTTTGATGGAGGTGTCGTGACTGCCATTTTTAATTTTGAACCTGTCTCTCTGTTGTATTTATCAACACCTTTTTGAGTCAAACCTCCACTTTTAGATTTCTCTCCTCTTTTAATTGATAAAGATACTGACTTTGCCATCTTATTTCTTTGTTAGGACCTGAAATAGTTGTGCCAAGAAATTAGGCTTACCACCATTAATCTCGACCTTCTGACCGTGATACACTGCGACACCAGTACTTACTGCACCGACACCGCAAATAATTGCAACACCTAGTGGTGCTGTAACTCCACCAAAAGTTAAAAGTACTCCCATTGCACCAGCTACTGCGGTTGCGATTTTACCAATCTTTTTAGATTTGTCTGGCGTTGGTTCTGCCATTCTTTGTAATACATTCAAATTTTTAAGCTCTTTCATCTTCTATGTTTTTAAGGGTTATTGGTTGCGTTATAATTGCAAATAATGGCAATCTATTTTCTTCTTGTCTTTTTGTTATCGGTCGTGTTAACTCACGATATATATTTACTCTGGAGTCATTGCAAGCCTGTAATTCAGTCTCTAGTACGTCAACACGCTTGTTTGTCATAAATAACCATATGGCTATAACTCCAAATCCTCCGTATTTTTTCGCAAGTGTTACAAATTCTGTCATAGCTCTTCAGGTTTTTCTTGTCCATACTCAGCTAATCTGTCCGTCAGTCCTTCTAATTCATCAAAGAACTCTAAATGTGGTTGACCTGTTACGACCTCTGAACCTTCCTCTAATTGTCCGCAACAAAAAACGTCAATCCCATTATGTGCTAAAAAATATCTCATATCTCTCCATCTACTATTGTCCAATTATTTGGAGCACTTGTTAATACTGATTTTGCTGCCGTTGATGCAGCTGTTCTTTTAATTGTACCAAAGTTAATTGATAAATTCGGCTGAACAGGTCTTGACGCCCAACCTATTAACAAAGCGTCATAATTTGCTGTTGAGAAATCAGAATCTGTTTTGCCCAACATAAAGTTTGTGAAATTTGTTACGTTGCTAATGTTTAAATCTCCAATATCTTGATTGAACAAGGTAGCACTTCTGAAACAACCCTCCATGAAAATAATCCTAGATGTGTCCCATTCGTCAAATCTATTGATTGTTGTTAGAGCAGTACAATCTCTAAACATATTATTAAAATTCCTAGTATTAGATAATTGATTTGGTCTATATAATATAAGTACATCTACTACTTCTGATAAATCAAGATTTGAGCAACCATGAAAATGTGCTCCACCTACTCCAATATCAAATTGACTACCCCATTGAAAAATACGGTATAATTTATCTTTATCACCAGCATTTGAAAATCTAAATATTCTAACTTTACCACTTATTGTAATCGTATATGTCCCAGGAAACTTATAAGTATGAGTTCTATTTCCATACTTATTTACAGATGTTTCTCCGTCACCCCAATCAATTGTTCCGTTATAACCGCCATTTGTTTGATATGGCAGGGTTATAGTTTCGTCAATAGCTGTCGTCTTCCATTCAGATATGAACGGAGTATTTGTCACAGGAGGTGTCTCCCGAAAATCGGAGTTACCTATAACATTTGATATGGATATTTGTAACGACATATTACCAAAGTGCTACAATACTGTC
>JBIICJ010000147.1:0-2548 GCA_044238965.1 Micavibrio sp.
TATTTCAACTTCAATAATGCCTATATCATTTACATCTACACCTTCACTACTATAAATATTAGCATAGCTTGTAGCAGTATATAAAAATGGAGTAAGAAAAACAGTTCCTTTAGCTTCCCCTTTAGTTGTACCAAGTCCAGTATTGATTCCAGAAAATCCTTCTTTTAAAACAGCATTAATGTTATTTGTAGCAGCATAAACTTTTATAGTTGTACCATCTTTTTTATAAGTAGAACTAAAATTATTTATTTCTTTAATTGTAGGTTGATTATAGTCTTTCTCATTATAAACTTTATCTTTAGTAAAAACATTTGTAAACCCTAAAGCTTCATATACTTCATTAGCTAATTCAGGATTAGAATTAAATAGTTCTTCTACTCCTTCTTTAGTTTTTACAGTAGGTTCTGAAAAAGCAGCAGGTGTAGAAGGTTTTTCAGATGTATCATCTCGCATTAAAAACTTCATAATAGAAGATGCAAAAGGTTCGTTGTTTTCATCTACCAAACCTTTAATTTCACCATTTTCAAAATCACCAAAGTAAGATTTAAATGAAGGTGTATAAGCTAACAAATATAAATCTGCAGCTAGTTGCTTATCAGCACCTACATCAGGCATGTTTAATAAATCATTATACAATTTAGACTCTCCACCATTTGGAGCTACCACCTTAGCTATTTCACCCTTATCATCCCTGAATATTTTACACATATTTTATTTTTTACAATGGACAACTATTATCATCTTGTTCTTTCTGTTGATCTAATTCAGACTTTATATTTTTAGAAGCTAATTTTTCCATCATCAATTTTTTAATTGCTTCTGCATTAGCTTTTTGTTCTTCTGGAACAGATATATTACCTACAGAAGGACCTCCTTCTGGAATAAATGGTATCTCTGGAGCAGACGTTTCCTCAAAAATACTAGTAAGTTTTTCTGGACCACCTGCTTTACCTCCACTTTCCTCATATTCTTTATTAAGTCTATCTAAAAGATCTTTAGGTGCTTTAGTAGTTCCAGGATCGTAAGGTACTTCTTTTTTCTTTTCATCAAGTTTATAATAATCAATTTTATTACCAACCATTCTTACATATATACCCCAATCTTTTCGAAGTTCTTGAACAGGAGCTTCTAACTGAAGACCACTTACACCTTTTAATTGACTCTCTAGTTTTTCTATCTGACTTTCTAAAGTGTCAATCATGTCAAAGTTAATACTATTTTTAGCAGTACGCTTTCTTAATACTATATTTGAAGGCATTTCTCCAGTTACACCACCTGCTTTCCACTGTTTTCTAGATCCTTCTGGTTCAAACTTTTCATAAGTACCGTAGCTTGTTAGTATGGTGTTGTCTCCAACTTCTAACATCATAGCACCAATGCCTTTATCTCCAGATATTTTTTCTTTATCTCTAGCTATTTCTTTTAATTTATAAAAAGTATAACTTGGTTGATTAATTGTACCTGTATTAATTTTTAATGTATAAGGAAGACTGAGATAATATCTATTTTCTCCTTGCTCATTAGGTCTATTTACAATATTAATACCAAGTTCTTTAAGAAGAGCTTTATTATAATCTAGCTTTTCAAGTTCATCAGGAGTAAATTTACCAACCGCAGTAGCTTCAGCATAAAACTCATTGCCCATTTCATCCGTAAGAAGCATCATTTCCTTTTTACGTATGCCACCAAAAACGTCTATAACAACCTTTGTAGGAATAGGTGTAGTTTCTGACTTGTTTGTTTTAACTACTTCTGGTACATATCCTTTAGGTTTTTCTACAGTGACATTCTTACTTGCTTGAGAAGCAGAAGGCAATATCTTAACGTTAAATGCATTATTTACGTTGGTAGTATAAAGCTTTGTAAACTCATTATAGATATCTTTAGCAGATGCTCCAAATATTTCATTATACGCAGTATCATTTCCTACCATCTTATCAAGCTTTAACAACTGATGTGAAGCACCTGTAGCATCCAACAGCTCTTTAAACATAGCTGGAGGTATAAACTTAATAAAACTACCACTTCTAAATTGACCACCATCTTTAACTATTAAATAGTTAAATAGATTATTAGCTAACGGTCTTGTCTTAGGATTAGAATAAATCTCTAAAAAGCTATCTTCTAGTTTACTTTGTTCAAATGCTCCCAATGCTGCCCAAGTATTACTTTCTACCATGTTAATACCACCTTTAGTATTAGGGTTTATAAATTCTTTACTTGAATTTACATCCTTTAATGCTACCGGTATCATGTTTAGAAACTTATGAGCAAAGTAGTTATTGGGAAGAGCAAGACGTATATCTTTAACAGTATCTATAATATCTTTAAAACCTTCTCCTCTTTGTACAGCACTAGCTTCATATATCATAGCATTATCTAGTCCTGCAAGCTTAGCTCCTTTACCATTCTTTTTTAAATAGTTCATGTAAGACTTAATGCCAAGATAGGTTATGATATCACGCTTAAGAGTTTTATTAAAGCTTTCTTTTTCTTTAGTATTAACTGTTAAGTTTGCAAGAACTGTATCTTTTATTCGATTAAATAA
>JBIICJ010000149.1:0-2546 GCA_044238965.1 Micavibrio sp.
CCTCAATACACAGGACAGTATGTTTATTATGTTTTTAAAAATTCTGGTTCTATTACATTTAATCAAAATGCTAACGTTAATTATATTATAGTAGGTGGCGGTGGTGGAGCTGGTGCTAATAATGGATTTATAAATACAGGAGGTGCAGGAGGAGGAGGTGGAGGAGAAGTTGTTCAAGGATCTTGTTTAGTTAATGCGACAAATTATAATATAACAATAGGAGGCGGAGGTGTAGGAGGAATTGGTTCTACTACAACAAATGCTTCTTCAGGAACAACTAGTTCATTTAATTCTATAACTGCAAATGGTGGTAGCCGTGCTTCAAATGTTGGTTCTGGTTCAAGTGGAACTTCTGGAGGTTCTGGTGGAACAGGAGGTTCTGGTGGAACGGGTACACGTACTCCAGGTGCAAGCGGTGGAGCCGGAACAAATAATAATGGTGAAAATGGAAATACAAATTCTGAAACATTATCTGTAGGAAGTGTAACATTTTCTTGCGGTAATGGAGGAGGTGGAGGAGGTTACGTCAGTAATGGTTCATACAAAGGTGGTAATGGAGGTGGAGGAGGAGGTTTAGGTGCTAGTAATTCAGGAACATCTACAGGAGGTGGTGGAGGAGGAGCAGGTCAAGGTGGGCAGAATGCAAGTAATAGTACAGGAGGAAGTGCAAGTAGTACAAATAATACTAGTTTTGGAAATGGAGGTGGAGGAGGAGGAGGAGCAGGAGGTAGTGGTGGAAACACAAATGGAGGAGGTGGAACAAGTGGAGTAGTTATATTGTATTTTATTCCTCAACAAAATAGTTTATGGTATTCTACAAATTATGGTGCTAATTGGTCTGTTAGTAGTTCACCTAATTTACAAAATAAAAATTTAGCAGCAGTCTCTATGTCTTATAATGGAAATTATGTAGTTGGAGCTATTAATGGAGGAAATATTTACTTAACTCCTAGTTTTAATTTTCAACAAAATCAGTGGAATTCATATAGTCTTAATCCCCTTTCTTATTCGTCTACAAATTTTTCAAATGTTTCTTTATCTTCAAGCGGTCAATATCAACTTATAGGTGATGGAAGCGGTAATATTTGGGTCTCACTAACTTATGGATTGACATGGTTTAATTATATAAATACTGGTTCTGCTATAAATAGCTTAGCATTATCTCTAAATGGAAGTGTTCAATCAGTTATTACAAATTCATACTTATATAATTGCGCAACTGGTTCTTACGGTCAAAAATGGGTAAGAAATTCAACAGCTTTTAATAGTAACCTTACATGTGTATCAATGTCTTCATCTGGACAATATCAATTAATAAGTAATAATACATCAACTCCAATTTATTATTCTAGTAACTACGGAGTTACATGGAATCAATCATCTACAAATTTTGGTTCAGGTGTTAGTAGTATTGCAATCTCATCTGATGGATATTATCAAACTGCTGTACAATCTAATGGTAATATATGGTTATGTGCAACTGGTTCTTATGGTAGTTTGTGGAATAAAAATACATCAACTCCTAGTACAACCTGGAAATGTGTAGCTGTTTCTTCATCTGGACAATATCAAAGTGCATGCCAAAGTAGTTCAATTTATTATTCAAATAATTATGGACAAACCTGGACTTTGTCTAATAGTGTAATTTCAGGAACTATTAATTATATATCAATATCATCAGGTGGTTTATATCAAACAGCAATTACAAATAACTCTGCGTCGTCTATGTATTATTCAAATAGTTATGGAAAATATTGGCAATTATATCCTAATTCACCTTCAGTTGGTTTAATAGGTGTCGATATGTCATATGATGGTTCAATACAAACAACAATTTCATCTAATGCAATTTATAATTCAAATTATTATACTAATAAAAACTTTTTATCTAATTTATACTATTATAACAATTTTAATTCTAATTGGTCTTTTATGGGTTCTACAGGCCCAACAAGTCCTTATTGTATTTCTGTTGGGTGCCCTTCAAATGCATATACTGGTCCAGCCGGATATACGGGATCTTATACATCAATATATACCGTTGGTAATAATTCTTTTCTTGGTACTTCAAATGTAACTACTATAAATTCTACTACACTATTTAATAGTATTCAATGGACTCAACAATTAAATAATTTACCTATTTCAATGATATGTTTATCTATGGGAGACAGTAATAATATATGGAGTGTTGGTATAGATAACAATATATATCAATATGTGTCATATCCTTTGAGTAATAATATATCGGTGAATCAATCTCAACAAGGGTTGTGGTATCTAATAAATTTTCCAAATAGTTACGATCTAGGAGGTGCTTTGTATGTAGATATTGGTTATGATGGTACTATATTTGGTATAACTAATACAAATGCTCCATATATATATAGGTCAGGTTCTTGGTCATATTATTTATCTTTATCTATATATCCTATATTATCAATATCAGCAGGAAGTTATTACTATTTTTGGTTTGTTGATACAAGTTTAAATGTTTATAACAGTTATAATGGAGTAGTTCAAAAAGTGTCACCTCCATTTTCTTC
>JBIICJ010000150.1:0-2540 GCA_044238965.1 Micavibrio sp.
ACCACCCACCACCCACCACCCACCACTCACCACTGTATCCAGCACCGTCGTTGGGGGGCGGAACCCCCGCGGAACCCCCGCGGAACCCCCCGATAGTTTAATCGAAGTAGATTATAACTGAAAGACACAGACAAAGAATACATACAATGGATTTTAAACTCATTGATGGTGATTTGACAGGAGAAAAACTCGACAAGATGGAAACAGTACAGCTTCTAATACGTCTATTTAGTAATTACATAAAGGACTTAGCTATATGGATAAAAATTCTATGGGCTCTAATCACCCGGTTTTTTATAATAATTTTATGCGCCATCACATACCTTGCAATGTTAAAATATCAATCCACAAGAATGATAATTATAGCAATCTATATCTTTTTCGCAATTTTTTGGAGTTTCTTTCCATACGCATTTAAATGTGTTCTTATTTACAAAATAACATCAATAAGTTATTGCGTACATACAATATTTTATGCACTCATTGGTCTGATATGCTGGATTATTGCACTTGCAATGTATAACACTGAACAATTCGAAGATGCAAAGTCCGGAAAAATCAAAATAAAATAAAACCATCACTACTCCCGCCAAACACGCCCCTGTGACCATAAAACCGTATAGTGCGGAATAGTTGCTGTATTTTCAACGTCCAATTGATATTCATCATACACTTTCAATAATCGTAAATACGTACCAAAATCTTTATCATCTCGCCTTTTATTATATTTAGTAGTGGTAGTTGGTTCAAAATAGTAGCTAATGATACCATTACCTTCAAAATAAAACCGAAAATATGGTATCATAGAAGTGTATGAACATGGAATACCATTATCATTGACAACCCCAGCCCCAGCCCCAGCCCCAGCCCCAGCCCCAGCCCCAGCCCCAGCTTCGACCTTGGACTTTACTCCGAATTTAATAGAACGCCATACATCCCCAAGCAACCCGGGACCAGTCAAAAACAAAGGTTGTGTCATCCATCCATCTGTACTTCCACACCAATTTTCTCCAAGACTTCCTACTTTGGCGGAACTGACAATTCTAAAAATGCATTCTAAAAATAATGGATTTTTTGGTTTTGTTATAATGAATGCATTATGAATGCCGAAACGTTTCAAAGGCCATAGGCCATAACTGTCACGTTCAAGAACCAGCATATCATTTTCATTACAAAACCCGTCATCGCTACCACTTTTTCGGCTGCATTCAATCCATCTATGTACAATATCACGTAATGTCACACTGGTATTACCAATAAATTGATACTTTATATCCAAATAAACACCGCCATATTTATAAAGAATGCAATACCGCCATAAGTCAGCTTTAAATGCAGTAGGTATTAACCTGTCATATGCCATAAGAACATCCGGGGGATATTCATTCATAATAAATGTACGACAATCACTGTCATTAAATAAATAATGAATACAATCAATGCCGACACGGTTCATCATTAAATTACGATGAACGCACTCATACATTTTAGGTGGAAGACCTGCATCTCTTATACTACGCCATGTATCTTCTTTATTTTCAAACATCAACGATGATGGTGTAATTGAACTGTTTTTACAAGACCATGTCTGAAAAAAAGGAATAGGAAATGTACCAGGTACCCATTCGTTTATTTTCATATTTCAATAATATGCAAATAATAATAAATACTAACTATATTTTTATATGACTTGAATATATAACACGCACACAGACCAAACAATTATGCTTACAAATATAATAAATAAAATACAGCAAGAACGCGAACAAGATAAAAAAATGTCAAAACAAATAGGAACAAACACAAGGCATAATCTAACAAATATTCCTGGGCACAGAAAGGTAGGACAAAATTCATTTTTTAGTATTACGCCAACTTCATTGTCAGCGCCAGTTCCAGCGCCAGTGTCATTAATAAATAAAACCACTGCACCCGAACCCACGCCTGAGCCCCCTGCACTCGTTCCCACGTCAGATCCCACGTCAGATCCCAACCTCGAACCCACGTCTGAACCTACGCCTGATCCCACGTCAGTTCCCACGTCAGTTCCCGCGTCAGATCCCACGCCTGATCCAACGCCTGATTCCACGCTTGATCCTACGTCTGAACCTACGCCAGAACCCACGCCTGATCCCACGCCTGATCCCACGTCAGATCCCACGTCAGATCCCACGTCAGAACCTACGTCTGTTCCCACGCCAGATCCCACGTCAGAACCTACGTCAGAACCCGCGCCTGATTCCACCCCCGATCCAACGCCTGATTCCACGCTTGATCCCGCGTCAGAACCCACGCCTGATCCCACGCCCGTTCCCACGTCAGATCCCACGCCAGAACCCACGCCTGATCCTACGTCTGTTCCCACGCCAGATCCCACGTCTGATTCCACGCCTGATCCCACGCCTGATTCCACGCCTGATCCCACGCCTGATTCCACGCTTGATCCCACCCCCGAGCCCACGTCTGATCCCACCCCCGAGCCCACGTCTGATCCCACGCCTGATTCCACGCTTGATCCCACCCCCGAGCCCACGTCTGAT
>JBIICJ010000114.1:0-2527 GCA_044238965.1 Micavibrio sp.
ACTGGGTTATCTTTAGCTGAGTCGGGGAAGCTGTTTAACAAGGACCACGCAACGGTTATTTATTCGCAGGAAATGATTGTATTGGCTCTCGATGGTTACCACCCACTACTTGCGGAAAAGTTGAACGAGGTTCTGGAGTGCATCGAAATCACGAATGCTCACGCCAATGACTATAACACCGCTTTAATCATTTCAGCACGTAGGATTGAGAGCCTGTTGAAAACTCGTTACAAAAGATTAAACCAAATTTAGAGTAAAGCACTTAATATTGTAAGGCAGAGTAGCGGCTGCAAAGAAAACTTTTTTAAGTCCTTGATGTGAGTAGGTTCCGCTACACCGAAAGCATCAAGGCTTTTTTATTTATGAGCGGATGGATAAAAGTACACAGAAAAGTACAAGACCATTGGATTTTTAAGGAACAAAGAGAATTTAGCCGATTTGAAGCGTGGTTAGATATGTTACTTTGTGCAAATCATTCTGAACAACAAGTCATTATTCAAGGAGTAATTTACACCGTCAAACAAGGTGAAAGTTTGCACTCACTTGAAACGTGGGCAAAGCGTTGGAATTGGTCGAAAAGCAAGGTTAAGCGGTTCTTCGACACTTTAACTAAAGAGTTAATGATTGTAACTACCAACGAAACAAAAACGACACGGATAACTATCTGTAATTACGCAAGTTATCAAGTTGAACGAAACGCTGACGACACACAGATGAAACGCAGACGGAACGCAGACGAAACACAGACGGAACCAAACAAGAATGATAAGAATGAAAAGAATGAAAATAAAGTAGTTATAAACGTGGAATTGTTTATTGATTGGTTCAACCAAATGAAACATAAATACAAAGGAGTTGAAGGTAAGTTTAAGAAATTAGATAAGACAGATTTAAACAATCTTATACAACTAAAAGAAAGTAATTATAGTAGTGCGGAGTTTGAACATGCTTTCAAATGTATGTGTAACTCAAAGTGGGTTAATGACAATAACATGATTACACCAGCGCATTTTCTTCGTAACGAAAATTTCATGAAGTACGTAAACACGGAAATAGAAACAACTAAATTCAAAGCAGCATGGGAGTAGAAGGCTTTAAGGTAACAGAACCTAACGATGTACTAAATCAACTCAAAATATACCGAGATAAATACCACGAACGAGGTAAGTATTTAGGGTTTGAAAGTTTGGATAAACACTATTCGATGCAGTTAGGAAATTGTACCGACTGGACGGGTTTCCCAATGAGCGGAAAAACGCAGGTCTTAATGGAGTTATTGGTTAATGCATCAATGTTTTATTCGTGGAAACATTTAGTATATTTTCCTGACGTTGGTAACAATGTCGAAATTGTCGCAGATTTGCTGCATAAAAAGACGAGCAAAAGTTTTGACCCGAAGAAACCGAATACAATCACGGACAAAGAAATCGAACAAAATCTTGAATGGGTTTTATTTCACTTTAAAATCTTAACACGAACGGATGTAAAAGCGAAGTTAACACCGATGCAATTTTGGGATTTAGCCGCCGAAATGAAGAAAAGCGAAGGTTTAGAAACAGCTTCAATAGATTCTTGGAAAGATATGAGCCACCCATACGATGAGTTTGGCGGTTATGCTACATACCTGGAGTATTGCCTTCCGTACAGAAATCACATTGCCGAAGAAAATAACCTTCATTTTCATACCATTATACACCCGAAGTTGACGGACAAAGACAAAGACGGAAAAAGGAACGCACCCGGTCCTTACGACTTGAAAGGAGGCTCGGAATGGTTTAATAGTGGCAAGTGTATGATAACTGTACACCGCCCTGACATCAATAGCAACGTAGCTGAAATAAAAATGAATAAGATTAAGCCCCGTTCGGTTGGTCAAATTGGCGATGTAGTCCTTCATTTTGACGTAAACACGCTCACTTATTACGAATTAGATATGATTGGACCGAGTGATTTACAAAAAAGATACGCAGCACCAAAAGGAGAAATTAAAGTGAGTAAATTAGTGCCAGAACTCAACAACTTCTACGGACCGAAAAACGAATTTAAGAACGATTTACCCTTCTAATATGAAAGAACTAGACATTTTAACCGCACAAATAAACCTGCGCACCCTTGACCAAGCGTTGAGCATGAGCATTGACGACCTAAAGACGAAACACACGCACCGGGTGGACCTGATTAAGCCGATGGAAGAACGACAAATCGAACTTAAGGAAGCCATGTTAACCTTTTACCGAGTTTGCGAAGACCATAAGCAAGTCGTGAAGAAATACTACGCAGTTTACGAAGAGAATTTGCGGTTAAGAGATGAAAACACAGAACTAAAAAAGTTTATATGAAGTCATGTAAAAAATGTGGCGAAAACTTTACACCATTTTCGACCTTGGACAAGCACTGTTTTGTGTGCAAAAAGACGGAACAAGCATTAAAGAACCTCGCCAAAATCAAAAAGGAAAAGGTCAAAAAGCAAAAGGAAGACCTGCTAACCACTTCGGACTATATAAAGATGGCGCAGCAGGTATTTAAC
>JBIICJ010000051.1:0-10109 GCA_044238965.1 Micavibrio sp.
CAACGGGTTGGGCGATTGCGTTGCGGGTTACACCGCACCGAGGAAAGTCCGGACGTGATGGACAAACGGTGCTGGCTAACGGCCAGGCGGTCATGATTGAAAACATAACCGACAGATAGTGCAACAGAAAGAAACCGCATCTGCCTTTCGGGGCGTGATGTAAGGGTGAAATGGTGTGGTAAGAGCACACCGCGAACTTCGTGAGAAGTCGGCATGGCAAACCTCACCGCACGCAACATCAAATAGGCCTCGCACATGATGGTGTCCGCATCGCGGGGCGGGTCGATGGCTTGAGATCTTTGGTAACAAAGATTCTAGATGAATAATCGTCTTGAATGACAGAATCCGGCTTACAGACCCGTTGGTATTTTCTATTTTCCCAATTTTTTCAAATGCTTATCACGTATTTCACGTGCGCCATTGCGCGCGCGCCGCAAAAGCATGAATTTTTGCACAGTTCCATCAACATACTTATCCACAGAAAACTCAATAATGGTGGGGGTAAGTGGGGCTAAATCCCGCCAAATCCCGTTGTATCCCACCATATCCCATGATATCCCTTAATACATAGCGGTTTCACACCGTTTTTCGTCCTTTTGTCCATTTCGCCACCCCAAAGGTTTACCACCGCGATGCCCGCCGTGTTTTTGTCCACCCATCAGAATAAAATCGATAAGAAAAATCGATTAACGGTGCCGCAATCATTTCGCACCGCCATTGGGTATCAAAAATTCGCTGGCGTGATTTTGTTCCGCTCACCCACCCATGCGTGTATCGAAGGTTTTGATTTCGCATCCATGAAAGAAATTTCCGAAAGATTAGATCATTTTGATTTGTTTTCATCTGAACAAGATGATCTTGCGACAACCATTTTTGCCGAAGCAGTGCAATGCCCGTTTGATGCCGAAGGTCGCGTAGTTATTCCCGAAAATTTATTGGCACATGCCGATATTACCGATGATGCGATTGTGATTGGATTGGGTCGTAAATTTCAAATTTGGAATCCACATAATTTTGAAGCGCGTCAACATAATGCACGTGACAGCGTCAAAACAAAAGGTTTGACTGTTCCACACAAGCCACCATCTGAAGAGGGTAAGAAAAAATAACATGACCCCATCAGATATAGCACAGCACATTGAATCTAACATTGAATTCCATACTGATAAACATATCCCTGTTTTATTAAACGAAGTGGTGGAAGCATTATCTCCCGAAGACAATAAAACCTATGTTGACGGCACATTTGGCGCAGGCGGATACACACGCAAAATTTTAGACACAGCCAATTGTAATGTGATTGCGATTGATCGTGACGAAACCGTATTTGATATGGCGCAATCATGGTCATCAATTTATGGCGCACGATTAAAACCCGTGCACGGAAGTTTCTCCGATATCGCAACTCATATTGAAACTTTGGGTATGGCGCGCATTGATGGTATCGTCATTGATATTGGCGTATCATCCATGCAAATTGATCAGGCAGAGCGCGGATTTTCATTTCGGTTTGATGGCCCATTAGATATGCGTATGGATCGGTCATGTGGGCAAACCGCCGCCGATATCGTGAACACGATGGGCGAAACTGATTTAGCCAATTTAATTTATTTATATGGCGAAGAACGTCATTCACGTCGTATTGCCGCCGAAATTGCACGCACGCGGGCAGACGCGCCATTTGAAACCACAAAACAATTGGCCGATGCTGTGCGCCGCGTTGTTTTTGTATCACATAAAGATAAATTAGATCCTGCAACACGTACATTTCAGGCACTTCGTATCGCGGTTAATGATGAATTGGGTGAATTGGAACGTTTATTATCTGTTGCCGAGAATATTTTAAATATAAATGGCCGTTTGGTTGTGGTGACATTTCATTCACTCGAAGATCGTATTGTCAAAAATTTCTTTGCGGAGCGGTCAAAGCCCGCACCAACACCTTCTCGTTATATGCCGATCATGCATGATGACAATCATGTTCCCACCTTTCGGCTACTCTCCAAAAAACCGATTATCGCGTGCGATGAAGAAACATCACGCAATCCACGTGCGCGCTCTGCCAAATTGCGCGTGGCGATGAAAATAAATGAACCTGTTAAAGCGGGAGGCCATGGATGAGATTTATCATTAAATTATCGGCATTAATGTCATTAGTGCTTGCGGTATTATCAGGCGCAGCCTTGTTTTGGGTATCACAGCAAGTGCAGGAAGCCGAGCGCATTCAACGCGGATTGCAAGCGACATTGGATCAAGAAACAGAAGCGTTACGTGTATTAACCGCTGAATGGGATTATTTGAACAGACCAGATCGTTTGGAAGAATTGGCACGCACCTATTTAAACATGGAGCCGATGGCAGTTGAAACGGCAGTGACATCCGTCAAAGATATTCCGATGATTGAAGATCAAGTAACCGAACCACAATTTGTATCCAATAATGGTGGTGAGGCGAAAAATGAAGCGCCCATGCCTGCGGTACAAAATGAAAGCGTATCACCAACATTACAAGATGCAGTGAAGCCTTCAGAATCTGATTTCCAAGATGTGCTTGATGAATCAACTGGGGGCGTGCAGTAAATGAAACCACGGTCACCATTTTCACGATTAACGATGCGCGTTGAGGGCGAAAAAAATTCCGCCCTTGAAAATGCACGCGGTCGTATCGTGTTAATTGTAGCGTTATTTATGATGTTTTATATTGTGATTGCTGCACGTTTGGTGGATGCCACATTAATTCAAGGTATGTTACACAAGGGTGAGGAAACATCGGCATTAGATAAATCACGCGAACAAGATCGCCAAAATCAATCTTCAAAACGTGGTGATATTATTGATCGTAATGGCGTTGTGTTGGCTTCATCACTGAAAACGGCATCTTTGTACGCTGATCAAAAATTAATGTTAGATCCTGTGACGTCGGCGAAAGAACTTATCAAAATTTTTCCTGATTTGCAATATGGTGATGTATTAAAAAAATTACAGGGACAAAAACGATTTGTGTGGATTAAGCGTAATTTAACCCCCAATGAGCAGGCGCAAATATTACAAATCGGTGAGCCAGGTTTAGCGTTTGATTATGATTATCGTCGCATTTATCCGCAAGGCGCGCTGACATCACACATGGTGGGGTATACCGATGTTGATGGCAAGGGATTGGGCGGCATTGAACGTAGCTTTGATAAATTATTACGCACGAATAAAGATGAAGCTATTCGTTTAACGATTGATGTACGGTTACAACATATTTTGCGTCGTGAAACACAAAAGGCGATCACGGATTTTAATGGTATTGCAGGCGCAGGCGTGATTATGGATGTGCGCAATGGTGATATTGTGGCAGCAGTATCTTTGCCTGATTTTGATCCACATGATTCAAAGGCAAATGCTAATGACGAACGTAAATTTAACCGCGTGACATTGGGCGTTTATGAATTGGGATCAACATTTAAAATTTTCTCAACCACGGCGTTTCTTGAAAAATTCAAAACAATGAATGCTAATTTTGATGCACGTGCTCCATTGCATCGTTACCGCCGCGTGATTAGTGATTTTCACCCCGAACGTCGCGTTTTGACGTTGCCTGAGGTATTTATGCATTCATCGAATATTGGTACCGCATTAATGGGTGAAAAAGTCGGTACAGAATCATTAAAGGATTTATATAAAGATTTAGGTTTAATGGAAAAAGCAGATTTCGAAATTGAAGAAATGGGCCGTCCATTAATGCCATCACCTTGGAAAGAGATTAACACATTAACGGCATCATACGGACATGGTATTGCGGTGACACCATTGCAATTAACATCGGCCGTGGGATCAATTGTGAATGGCGGCACATTGGTAAAACCGCGTTTGGTGTTACCCGAAGATGATCATAAAATTAAAAAACAAATCCGTGTTATTAGCAAAGATACATCATTAAAAATGCGTCAATTGTTACGATTGGTTGTATCGAATGGTACGGCTTCAAAAGCGGATGTGAAGGGATATCAGGTCGGTGGAAAAACAGGAACGGCCGAGAAAAACGTCAATGGGCGTTACGTGGGCGATAAACGTATTTCATCTTTTATTGGTGTGTTTCCTGTGAATGATCCGCAATATGCCGTGTTTGTGATGGTTGATGAACCAAAGCCAAATAAATCAAGTTATGGTTACGCAACCGCGGGGTGGGTGTCTGCCCCTGCTGTTGGAAAGGTCATCGGATCAATGGGCCCATTGTTAAATATCAAACCTGTTCATAACGAAATCGATATTGCTGAACCTCTTCATAGCTTTATCCACAAAGCAGGAGGCCATTAATTATGGTTGTACATAAATTATCACATTTGATGAATATATCTGACACTGATTTTAATCCAGAAATTTTTGGTATCACAAGTGACAGCCGATCAGTACGCGCAGGGTTTTTATTTGTAGCCGTTAGCGGCGTTCGCGTCGATGGACGTGCCTTTATTCGTGATGCAGTTCAAAATGGAGCGATTGCTATTGTTGTAGAGCCACATACAGCAAAGCCACATATCGACGAATTTGATTGGGATAAAGTGGCGTGGATCGAACACGAATATCCACGTTTATTATTATCACAATTGGCAGCAAAATTTTATGATGTGAAACCCGAAACAATTTTTGCTGTGACGGGTACAAATGGAAAAACATCTACCGTAAGTTTTATTCGCCAAATTTTACAGGCCATGAAATTGCGTGCCGTATCCTTGGGTACATTAGGATTAGAAGGATTAGATGATTATCAAACACATTTAACGTCAATGACAACATTAGACCCTGTCAATTTACATTCATTGTTGGCAGATTTGGCAAGCCATGGTGTATCGCATATCGCGCTTGAGGCATCGAGCCACGGGTTACATCAATATCGCCTTCATGGTGTTAAAATTTTTGCAGCTGGTTTTACCAATTTAACGCATGATCATTTAGATTATCACAAAACAATGGATGATTATCGCGCAGCAAAATCAATTTTATTTCGTGATTTACTGCATCCTGATGGATGTGCTGTTTTAAATGCCGATAGCGATGAATTTCACCATATGAAATCAATTTGCGACGAACGTGGTATCAAAGTTTTATCATATGGACGCAATGCGACTGATTTGATTTTGGTATCATCCGAACCGCAATCACATGGTACACATGTTCATTTCAATTTATATGGTCAAGAAATTGAAATGTTATTGCCATTAGTTGGCGAATTCCAGATTTATAATTTGTTATGCGCCATTGGCTTAGTCATGGCGCGTTGCCCGCGTCGTTTGCAAGAAATTATTGATGCGCTTTCAACTATTCACGGTGTGGCGGGACGTTTGGAATTAGTATCAGGCGGGAATCGATTTAAGCCTGCTGTATATGTTGATTATGCGCATACACCTGATGCATTAAAAAATGTTTTGACATCATTGCGTCCGCACACAAAGGGTAAAATTATCTGTGTGTTTGGATGTGGCGGTGATCGCGATAAAGCAAAGCGACCTATTATGGGTAAAATTGCATCGGAATTAGCCGATATTGTTGTGGTGACTGATGATAACCCGCGCTCTGAAATCTCCGAAGATATTCGTAACGAAATTTTGATTGGTGCGCCAGACGCAACATCAATTGCAGGTCGGCGTGAGGCCATTCGCCTTGCAATTGATATTGCAGGCCATGAAGATATTGTTTTGATTGCGGGCAAGGGTCATGAACAAGGACAAATTATCGGCGATGTGATCGAGCCATTTGATGATGTCACCGAGGCTAAAATTTATCTCTCGCAATGAGAGGTATAAATACAAACTGCGTATAAGATTATCCCAGAACTTTTTAGAACATTTAAGGACCTTTTCGATATGAACAGCACTTTGAAATCACCATTATCAACAGCACCATCCAACACGTTATGGACCTCGCTTGAGGCTATAAAAGCAACGGACGGCTCATGCGCAAGCGAATGGTTTGCGACTGGCGTTTCGATTGATACGCGCACATTAAATGCAGGTGATTTATTTATCGCGATTAAGGGCGACAATTCCGATGGGCATAATTATGTGGTTGAGGCGATTGAAAAAGGCGCGGCGGCTGTGGTGGTTGATCATATCCCCGCAGGTGTGCCCGCAGAAAAAGCATTGGTGGTTGTAGATACATTTAAGGCAATGCAGGATTTGGGTCGTGCTGCACGTGCACGCACAGGCGCAAAAATTATTGGCATCACAGGCAGTGTTGGTAAAACAGGCACCAAAGAAATGTTGGGCGTTGCTTATAGTCAATTTGGTCTGACGCATTGGAGCGATAAGAGTTATAATAATCATTGGGGTGTGCCGCTATCATTATCACGCATGGCGGCGGGATCAGATTTTGGTGTTTTTGAAATGGGGATGAATCATCCGAATGAAATTGCACCTTTATCATCACAGGTCAAACCCCATATTGCGATTATTACCACGATTGCGCCCGTTCATATTGAACATTTCAGCGATGGGTTGGAAGGTATTGCGCGCGCGAAATCCGAAATTTTTAGCGGGATGGATGAACACGGCATCGCGATTATCAATGGCGATGTTGAGCAAGTTGGTCTATTAAAATTAGAGGCCAATAAGAATGGCGTCACAAAAATTTTCACATTTGGTGAAGGCGATCATAATGATGCAAAATTAATTTCAATTATTACGGCATCAAACGGTGTACGTGCAACGGCATCTATTTTGGGTGATGAAGTCACATTCCAATTGCGTGATGCAGGACAACATCAGGCGGTGAATGCCCTTGCTGTATTATTAAGCGTCAAATTATTGGGCGGTGATTTATCCAAAGCTATTACAGCGTTACAATCAATTGAACCATTTGCAGGTCGCGGCAAACGCGAACAATTAGATATTGGTGATGCCACTAATCCCGTTACATTAATTGATGAATCATATAACGCATCACCCGTATCGATGAAGGCCGCGTTTAAAGTCTTGGCATTAATTGACCCAGGCAGAGGCGGGCGCCGCATTGCCATTTTGGGTGATATGTTAGAATTAGGTGCCGATAGTGCCCGTTTGCATGCCGATTTGGCATTACCATTGCGCGCCGCGAACGTTGATTTGGTTTATACCTGCGGAAAAAATATGCGTCATTTGCATGAGAACCTTCCCCACGATACCCAAAAAGTGCATAAAGATACGAGTGCGGAGCTCGCTGAAATCGTGCCCGATGTTCTGGTGCCTGGCGACGTTGTGATGGTCAAAGGTTCGTTGGGTAGTAAAATGGGAACCGTCATCGAAGCCTTGCGTGCCTTACCCGCGCGCAAAAAATCGGCGAATGATATGAAACGATAATTTTTGATAAAGAGAAAAAACAAAAAGGATAAAATTGATGCTGTATAATTTACTCGCGCCTTTTGCTGACGATCATATTATTTTTAATTTATTCCGATACATTAGTTTCCGCACAGGTGGCGCGATTATGACCGCATTATTTTTATCATTTATCATTGGCCCACGTATGATTGCGTGGCTGAAATCGTTGCAAGGATCAGGACAACCTATTCGTGATGATGGCCCCGAAACTCATTTCAAAAAGGCGGGCACACCCACCATGGGCGGATTAATGATTTTATTATCTGTGTCCATTTCAACATTATTATGGGCGGATTTGAATAACCCATATATCTGGATCACATTATTAGTCATGGTTGGATTTGGCATTATCGGGTTTGGCGATGATTATTTGAAACTCACCAAAAAAAATACCAAGGGCTTGCCAGGAAAATTAAAATTGCTCGGACAATTTGCAATTTCCGCCGTGGCGACATGGGGCATTGTATCAATTTTGCCTGATAATATCGCAACCGGCGTTGCCATTCCATTTTTAAAAGATCAATTTTTACCACTTGGCATGTTTTTCTTTATCTGGTCTGTGCTCGTGATGGTCGGATCATCAAACGCCGTCAATTTAACCGATGGTTTGGATGGATTGGCGATTGTGCCCGTCGCGATTGCGGCGGCATCGTTCGGATTAATTGCCTATGTCGTCGGGCGTGCCGATTTTTCTGAATATTTACAAATTTCATATGTGCCCGGTACGGCAGAATTATCGATTATTTGCGGCGCGCTCGTCGGCGGCGCGATGGGTTTTTTATGGTACAATGCACCGCCAGCGATGATTTTTATGGGTGATACAGGATCACTTGCCATGGGCGGCGTATTGGGGACAATCGCGATCATCGTTAAACATGAATTAGTATTGATTATCATCGGTGGTTTATTCGTACTCGAAACTTTATCGGTGATCATTCAAGTTGTGTCATTTAAATTAACGGGCAAGCGTGTATTTCGCATGGCGCCCATTCATCACCATTTTGAAAAAATGGGATGGGCGGAATCAACCGTTGTTGTAAGATTTTGGATTATTTCAGTTGTACTTGCGTTAATTGGACTTTCAACATTGAAATTAAGATAATGGATTTATCATTTTTAACATCAAACCGTATTGGCGTGGTGGGGCTGGGGAAAACAGGACTCGCCACCGCCAATTTTTTTATTGAACGTGGGTTTGATGTAGTTGTTTGGGATGATTCCGCCGAAAAATGTGCCGACGCCATTCAAAAAAAATATAATGTTATCAATTTTACCGAAGTCAATTTTAATGAAAATGATACGGTGATATGGTCGCCCGGTATTCCGCATTATGGTGCAAATGCTCATCCATTTGCAAAATTATTACGTGAGCGTGGTGTGTCATTTATATCGGACATGGATATTTTTTGCCGTGCCTTACCGCATCATGATGTGATAGCGATTACAGGCACGAATGGAAAATCAACAACCACTGCATTGATGACTCATACATTAAAACAATTTCGTGCCTGTGAGATGGGCGGGAATATTGGCGCGCCTGTATTGACGTTACCCGTATTACCACTTGATGGCACATATGTATTTGAATGTTCATCATACCAATTGGAATTAACTCCACATTTAACCCCTGTTTCATCGGTGTTATTGAATATTACGCCTGACCATTTGGCGCGTCATGGTGATATGAAGATGTATTGCGCGGCCAAAGCAAAAATTTTTGATCATGTGCGCGGCGATGGTGCGCCACATGTTGCGGTGATTGGGCAAGACACACCAGAGACACGTGACATTGCACACGCAATTGAGGCGCGCGGGCAATGGAATGTTATTCCTATCTCTGTGCGCAATGAACAATCACATGGCGTGTGGGTGAATGAACGCGGTGAATTGATTGATCACGGTATTTTGATTTGTAATTTGCATGATCATCCTGTGTTAAAAGGTGATCATAATTTTGAAAATATGGCCGCGGTCTATGCCGTCATTAAAAATGTATATGGATATGATGGCGCGGCGATTTGGCGCGCAATGGTATCGTTTAGCGGGCTCCCCCATCGTCAATTTTTGGTACGCACGATTGATCATGTGCAATTTATCAATGACAGCAAAGCCACGAATGCGGATGCGACAGAAAAGGCATTAAAATCATATGACCGCATTTACTGGATTGCGGGCGGACAAGCGAAAGAGGGTGGTTTAAGTGGGTTAGAACCATATTTTGACCGTATCGTGCACACAGCCCTCATTGGTGATGCGATGGATGAATTTGCAATTTTTTTAGATAAATTTAACGCACCCTATACAAAATCAAAAAATTTGGAACAGGCAATCTCTGATTTATGGGCACGCGCATCACAAGATTCCGAACCATCTGTGATTTTATTATCACCCGCCTGTGCGTCATGGGATCAGTTCCAATCATTTGAACATCGCGGACATATTTTTGAAAATTGCGTTAATGCAATCATTCCTTCATCACAGAAAAAGGCGATATAGATATGAACCAATTTTTTACACGCGCTGATAAATCGCCCATTGCCAATTGGTGGTGGACAGTTGACCGTGGATTATTGGTGGCCATGTTGGTCTTGGCTCTTTTTGGTGCGGCGTTGGTCGCAACAGCATCACCGCCTGTGGCTGTGCGCATTGGATTGGAACATAGTCATTTTATCATTCGCCATATCATATTACTTGTGCCGGCGCTTGTTATGATGATTGGTGTATCTATTTTGGATGCGCGTAACATTCGCCGCGTGGGAACAATTATTTTCTT
>JBIICJ010000109.1:0-2509 GCA_044238965.1 Micavibrio sp.
TGGTGTCTAGGAAACGCATGATGTCTGGGTGGTGAGCGTTTAGGTAAACCGCACCTGCACCCTGGCGAGCACCAAGCTGGTTGGCGTAGGAGAATGCATCTTCAAGCATCTTCATTACAGGAATGATTCCAGAAGACTGGTTTGCAATCTTCTTAATTGGTGCACCCTGCTCACGTACGTTGGTTAGGTTTAGTCCTACACCACCACCACGCTTTGATAGCTGGAGTGATGAAGTAACTGCACGAGCAATTGACTCCATGTTGTCTTCGACACGTAGCAGGAAGCAAGATACAAACTCTCCACGCTGTGCCTTGCCAGCGTTTAGGAAGGTTGGGGTGGCAGGCTGGAAGCGACCCGTAATAATTTCGTCTACAACATCCTTTGCAAGCTGCTCTTCTCCACGACCCAGCATAAGACCATTCATTACGACACGGTCCTCAAAACGTTCCAGGTATCGCTCACCATCAAATGTCTTGAGGGCATATGAGGTGTAAAACTTGTAAGCACCAACGAAAGTTGGGAACCTAAACTTATAAGAGTAGGCATGCTTGAATAGCTCTTTAACAAAGCTAAAGTCATACATATTAAGTATGCCTCTGTCATAGTAATCGTTGTCTACCAGATACTCTAGCTTCTCTTCTAGACTGTGAAAGAATACTGTATTTTGGTTTACGTGGTCAAGGAAGTATGCTCTCGCTGCTGCCTTGTCCTTGTCAAATTGAATCTTGCCATTTGCATCATATAGATTGAGCATGGCGTTTAGCTCATGATAGCTGTAGTTATCCATACAGTATTTCTAACCTCTCTTTTACTTTTTGTACATCGTGTTCTGTGCCAAATATTTCTACCCTGGCAACAATGGGCACTCCAGTTTTAGCAGAGATCATATCTGCTGCTTTGCAAAAATGCTCTCCAAAATTTGTGTTGCCAAATCCAACAACCCCCTGGAGAAGGTCCCTGTTATTTGGAACATTTAAAAAAGCTCTCACCTGTTTAGGAATAGCAGACCTGTCAGAGCCACCGCCATAGGTTGGAACGAATAAGACAAATGGCCTGTCCATCTCTACGGTGCCTGATTGAATTTCAATCCTGGTAGCTGGCATTCCTAATTTTTCTACAAATCTCTTAGTGTTTCCAGAATGATTTGAAAAATAGACAATGTCTATGGACATCTATTTTACTCCCTCTTTTTTGATCTGGTGACAATAAAGGGGAAGAACTTTTGTCCTTCCCCTCTATCATTTTATCACGAACTACTTGATGAACGCAAGCTTCTGGGCCTTTGGCTTTCCAACGTTGTACTTCTTTACAAGCACGTTGTACTGCCACTTTAGCTTACGAACAACCTTCTCTAGGTCTGCCTTAGCAGTGTTTGCTGTGGCTAGATCTGCAGTCAAGGTTGCTACAGCAGCTAGAGCAGCACCAAGCTCTGCCTCAATGTTGCGTGGCTGGTTAACTGCAATAGTCGCTACAGCAGAAGAGCTAGCAGCAAATGCAGTTACAGTTACGTTACCAGTTGCTGGCAAGGTTACTACGTGGCTTACAGTACCAGAAGTGGTAGTGGTAGCTGTTGCAGTAGTAATAACACCGTTGGTGTTGATTACTAGATTAACAGTACCGCCAGACTTTGCGTTGTTGTACTTGTCAAATGCAGATACAACTACAGACTGAGTTGAGCCAGCTAGACCAGTTGCTGGTGCAGCTAGTGCAACCTTAGCAAGGTCACCTGCGGTTCCCTTTACATAGTAGGTTGTCTGAGTGTTACCAACAGTAACAACTACAGAGCCTACAGCTGTGGTCTTCGTGAATACGAATAGCTCTACGCTTCCGCTAGTGCTTGCGTTTACGGTCAGAGTTGCTGAACCAGAAGCTGCAGTTGCACCAGTCAGAGTTGATAGTAGTAGTGCATTGGTAGCAGTTGCAGAAACGGTAGTGCCATTGGCAACTCCCGAAACAGAAATGCTCAATGCGTTTGAAGATGATACGTTATCTGCTGGGACTGGCAATGCAATTGCAGTAGCAGAAGTAGTACCACCAGTTGCCGATACAGTGGCAACGGTTAGTGTCTGGGTGTTAGCAGATGCTGCAACACCAGTTAGGCCTAGGGTCAATGCTGCGACCAGGCCAATTGCTAGCTTATTAAGCTTCATTGGTTTTCTCCTTAGTTTGAATCTAGATTAGATCGAATCTAGCCAAGTATTCTTTGACATCATTTGGCATAGGCTTATATTTTATCACACCGTTAGTATTTTCGTCAAGGCTTTCTTTTGGCCTATCTCTAAATGTGTGAATGTCAACTTCAAGGTTAAGGTCTCTTGGTGTGTGAGATATGGCACCAAAGACTGCACCACACACGGCATCGGCAAGGTCCTTAGACTTTTTGCGAGGGTGGTCAACTTTATTGTTATTCATGATCTTAAGCTCTGTAAGTTCTTCGAACAAAAGATCAATCATTGGCATGGCCAGACGCTCTTCATAAACTAGCATAGCCATATCTTCATAGTGTTTC
>JBIICJ010000007.1:0-36761 GCA_044238965.1 Micavibrio sp.
TGCATGCAAACACAAGAATTTCATACAATTATCGTCGCCGCAGGTGTGGGCAACCGCATGGGTACTGATTTACCCAAATGTTACCTGAATATAGGTGGGCAATCGGTTTTGGCGCGCACGGTTGCGGTGTTTGATGGCATAACATCATGTGCGTCCATTACGGTTGTGATCCACAAAGATCATGGTGATCTGGCACGCGTGGCCTTGACAAATTTTCCGCATGTTAAATTTGTGATTGGTGGTGACACGCGCCAAGACAGCGTGCGTATGGGGTTGAATGCGTTGGCGCATTTATCGGATAATGATATTATTTTAATTCATGACGGTGCCCGTCCCTTTGTCGCACGTGATGTTGTTTTGCAACTTGTATCAAAGATTTCAGAAATGGGGGCGGCAAGTATAGGAATTCCTGTTGTTGATAGTCTGCGTCATGCCCCAGAAAATAATGTGATTGAAAGCATTGTATCACGTGACAAAGTATTTGCCATGCAAACACCGCAAGGATTTCGCGCGGGTATTATTCGTGCCGCGCATAATCAAAAAATAAATGCAACCGATGATGCAGAATTGGTGATGCATGCGGGACATGATGTGCATATTGTTCAGGGTGATCGATCTAATTTCAAAATTACAACCAAGGATGATTTGGCCATGGCCGAATTAATGATGAATGCAATGATGGCAACAAAGATAAAAACGGGCATGGGATATGATGTTCATGCATTCGATGATATGCCCGCAACCCATATTCGTATGGGCGGCATTGATATTCCATACGCACGTAAATTAAAAGGCCATTCTGATGCCGACGTTGTGTTACATGCCATTACCGATGCGATATATGGCGCGATTGGAAGTGGTGATATTGGATTTCATTTCCCGCCATCAAAGGCCGAACATAAAAATCAGGATAGCGCCGATTTTTTAAAACACGCGGTAGAATTATTACGAAATAAAAATGGAACTATTTCCAATATTGATTGTGTGATTATTTGCGAGGAACCAAAAATCACCCCTCACCGTGAAAAAATGCGCGCGCGCATTGCCGAAATTTGTAGTATAATTGTAGATGACGTGGCGGTGAAGGCTACCACATCAGAACAATTAGGATTCACAGGGCGCAAGGAAGGTATTGCATGCCAAGCCATTGTAACCATCGAGATGCCACGCGTATGAGATTTATAGCATGAGATCAATTATTGGTGAGAAACAATCAGTTGCGGAATGGATAGCAACAGGTGCAGGCAGTGGTTATATCACCCCTGCTTCGGGCACGTGGGGAAGTTTGTTTGGTTTGGCCATAGGGTTGATGATTTTTAATTCGATTGGTGTATGGCCGTTGATTATTATTTCGATTTTATATTTATGCATTTCATGGTGGGCGGTGAATGTTGTGGAGCGCGATACGGGCATTCATGATTCATCATCCATCGTGTGTGATGAAATTTTTGCGGTATGGTTGATTATTTGTTTTATACCAACTAATGAACCATTATGGATCTTGGGCACATTTCTGGCTTTTCGTATTTTGGATGCCTTAAAACCATGGCCGATTTCAATGATTGACCGTGATGTTAGCGGTGCCAAAGGCGTGATGTTGGATGATATAGTGGCTGCGTTTATTGTAATTTTTGTATCATGGGGGATTTATGCCGGGTTTGATTTGTAAACAAACATTAGAAAAAATTCATTCTAAATTGATTGAGAAAAAAATGATGTTGGTAACAGCGGAATCCTGCACGGGTGGTTTAATTGCCAAGGTTGTCACAGATATGCCAGGTGCATCAAAAATGTTTGATCGCGGGTTTGTAACCTATTCTAACCAAGCCAAGACAGATTTACTTGGTGTTTATAGCGCCACACTCGATGCTTATGGCGCTGTATCTGAACAAACGGCTATGGCTATGGCCGATGGCGCACTTCGTCAAGGAAGCGGTCAGGTATCGGTCGCGGTAACTGGAATCGCAGGTCCTGATGGCGGATCGGATGAAAAACCTGTGGGGTTGGTGTATATCGCGGTTGCGATCAAGGATAAATCAACACACGTTTTTAAGCATGTGTTCACAGGCGACCGTGACGAAATAAGATGCCAAACCACCACAGAGGCGCTTCGGCACATTTTAGATGTTATAGATTAATTTGATTAATCGCGCATCATCACGCGGGCATTGACTGTGAGCGAGATAGTTTGATTGCCCGCCTCTGCCACTGGTGCTGCCATGGCTGTATCTGCGGACATAGCTACCGCACGTTCCATGCCTTTGGCATACATGACTGGCGGCATGCCGCCACCATCAATATTCACTTCAACAATATCATACTTACGTTTACCCAATGCTTTTGCGGCTTTGCTGGCACGTGCGCGAATTTTTTCAAGCGCCTGTGTCATCAACGCATCTTTGTATTCTTCCATTTGTTCTGGAGTCAAAGAATAGCTGAGGTTATTCATAGCAAAGCCTAAGCCTTGAATTTTACCTGTGATATCTAAAATAGCATCTTTGTTTTTACCTTGAAGATCGATGGTCTGTGACCCGCGCCAGATGGTGCGTTTTTTAATCTCTTCAGGTGTGGATGTTGGTTGTGGGTTCGGATCAAATGAATAAACATTATAGGCGCCTGTTGATACTTTGACATCGCTCTCTTTTTTTGCGATCTCAACGGCTTGTTTCATCAATTGATTGATCTGATCTTGAACAGCTTTGGCATCTGCACCATCTTGTTCAATACGAAGCGATCCTGTCAATAAATCTTGTTTTAATTCCATCTGCTCGGTTGCCGATAATGAAATCATGGTTTGACCTGGTTTAAAGTCAAATGATTGCGCGGTTGATTCCGATGGCGTTGTCGTCACAATCGATGCCGCAATAATTAAGGCTCCAGCAATCATGCCAGTGAGGATATAAGGTTTCATGGTTTCGCTCCATTTCAATTTCATAATTTAGATTTATACCATAGCGTTTCTGTACGCAGAGTCACGAAATAATTGCAAATATTTCATGTATTATGACGAATAAAGGGCATTGGCGCGGGCTTCAAACGCGCCCACCATGCGTTTGACAATTTCATGGAAAAACGCCCCCATCATTTTTTGTAAAATGAGATTACGAAATTCAAAGTCAACGTAAAAATCGATTGTGCATGTGCCATCATCGTTGCGAATAAATTGCCATTTATTGGAAAGATATTTCATCGGGCCGTGTAGATATTCAACGCGGATTGAATTTGGTTCGTCCAAAATAACTTTTGATCCAAATTTTTCACGGATCATTTTATATCCAATAATCAAATCAGCATAAAATGTATTTTTATCTAGCTCACGATGCGTGATACGGCATGACACACACCACGGCAAGAATTTTGGATAAGATTCAACATCCGCTACCAATGCATATAATTGCTCTGGCGTATATGGTAATCGTTTTTGTTCGGCGTGTGTGGGCATGTTTGGCGGACTATGGCGGAAAGATTATTCGCGATCAAGAGGTTAATTATGTTTTTAACTTATGTGATAACTAAGGATTGCAGAATTATAAAAAAAAGCGGCCCGTTGATGAAATAAAGCTGGGTCGTAATTGCGCACTCTTTCAATACGTTCATTTTGATCCATAAAGTCAGTAATCGCAATTAAAGGTTCTTTGCGATTATGACGACGCTTGGTATCAATCAAATACTCTTTCGCAATCGGATATAAGAAATCTGCGCGTTCAGGGCGAACGCCAATTGAACTATTGTCATTAATATCAAATAATTTTACCGTAATAGCATCAATATTTTGTGCCAAACGTTCAATATAATTTAAATATCCCTCACCTTGCATTTCGCGTTTAGATAAAGCATCAACGGCAGCTATAACGCGAGGCGAAAATCCTAAATCTTCTAAATCTTTTAAAGTGTATTTTTTTTCTTCAATTAAATCATGCAACCACGCAATTTGTTCTAATTCAGAATCTTTGAATCGTTCTACGCGTGATACAATACGTTCCATGTGACTAATAGCTGGCGTATTATCACGACGAAATTTTCCATTAAATGATTCATATGCAATATATTTCGCACGCGCTAATGGATCAGGATATAATTTAATTAAATTTTCTTTTTTCTCCCCTGATAGTAAAGGGATGACCCGCCAATCAATCCCTGTGGGATTCATGGTGGCGCGGATTGCATCTGGTAAAATGGCTATGGGTATATTCATGCGGCTTTATGTAGACTTATTTGCTTATAAAGTCGAGTAAAATTATTACATTAGGAAAAATATATATTGATTATTTTGCGGAAATTAAGGCTTCGCGAGCGGCCTTAAGACGCTGAAAATCTTCGCCTGCGTGATGGGATGAACGTGTTAGTGGAGACGCCGACACCATGAGGAAACCTTTTGCCCGCGCCATGCGTTCTAGATCTTGGAATTCATCGGGAGTCCAGAAACGATCAACAGCCGCGTGCTTTGGTGTTGGTTGTAAATATTGCCCAACGGTAAGAAAATCAACATTGGCAGCGCGTAAATCATCCATTACCTGACCCACTTCTTCGCGTGTTTCACCCAAACCCACCATTAAACCAGATTTGGTAAAGATGGATGGATCAACTTCTTTGACGCGCTCAAGCACACGAAGTGATGTGAAATAACGCGCGCCTGCACGCACAGTTGGATATAAGCGCGGCACAGTTTCTAAATTGTGATTAAACACATCGGGACGTGCGGCGCACACAACATCAACCGCGCCGTCTTTATTTTTAAAGTCAGGCGTTAAAATTTCAATGGTCGTTTCGGGTGATTTAAACCGAATGGCGCCAATAGTTTTGACGAAATGATCGGCGCCGCCATCAGTTAAATCATCGCGATCAACCGATGTGATCACCACATGTTTTAACCCCATTTTTTCAACCGCAACGCCGATGCGTAATGGTTCCATTTTATCAAGTTCATCAGGCTTACCAGTTGCAACATTGCAAAACGAACAAGCGCGGGTACAAACTTCGCCCATGATCATGAATGTTGCGTGTTTTTTATTCCAACATTCGCCGATATTTGGGCAACCTGCTTCTTCGCACACAGTGGTCAATTTAAAATTTTTGACGATTTCGCGTGTTTCGGAATAAACACCACCTTGGGGCGCGCGTACACGAATCCAATCCGGTTTTTTACCCATCGGGCGATCCGGATTTTTCTGTTTTTCGGGATGGCGCTTGGCACGATCCAATAAATCAGGGTTGTACGTCATAGAGAACCTATATATAGATTTATTTGCACATTTTCAAAGGAATTGACCATGAAAAAAGACTTTTCTGCCGAATTATCCGACGCTTTTGATGTTTTAAAGGCACGTGGCAATATTACCATGGGCGATATCATTGATATTCATGGTCCATCTGCCTTGGGTGCGATTTTAACGGTTTTATCGATCCCTGCCCTATTGCCATCAACGGGTATTCCGATTGGGACGGTTATGTCACTCGGTATATTTGCGGTTGCGATGTCGATGATGATGGGTGTTGATCATGTGAGATTACCGCAAAAATTATCAAACATGACCTTGAGTGATAAAACAGCACAAATGCTCATGGATAAGTTATTACGTTTCTATCGCTTTTTAGAGAGATGGAGCAATGTGCGCATGGAATTTTTGGTTGATCATCGCGCGCGTCAATTTTTAAGCATTATTGTATTTATTTTGGCGGCCATCATTTTTATGCCTGTACCGATGGGTAATACCGCTCCTGCCTTTGCGTTATTATTGTTGGGGCCAGCGTTATTATTACGTGATGGTTTGTTAGTGTTACTCAGTCTATTTTTTAGTATTATTGCATTGGTCATCACATATTTTATTTTTTCCGCCGGTATGTGGGCAGTGACGAGTTTAATCAATTAAAAATGAATAACTTTGCCATAGGCTGATAATACGGATTCATGCATCATCTCCGACAATGTTGGATGCGGGAAAATGGTGTGCATTAATTCGGCTTCGGTTGTTTCTAATGTTTTGCCGATTGCAAACCCTTGGATCATTTCGGTGACTTCCGCGCCGATCATATGCGCGCCCAATAATTGTCCTGTTTTTGCATCAAAAATAGTTTTAACCAAACCTTCGGGTTCACCCAACGCAATCGCCTTACCATTCCCCATAAACGGAAAACGACCAACCTTGATGTCATATCCCGCTGCCTTTGCTTTTGTTTCAGTTAAACCAATGGATGCAATTTGCGGCATGGAATAGGTGCAACCAGGAATTGATGTTTTATCCATCGGATGAATATCAGAAAGACCTGCAATTTTTTCAACGCAAATAATGCCTTCGTGTGATGCCTTATGCGCGAGCCATGGTGCACCCGCCACATCACCAATGGCATATACATTTGGTTCATCTGTTTTTAGATATTGATCAGTGATGATTTGATTTTTTTCAACTTTGACTTTGGTATTTTCAAGGCCTAAATTTTCAACGTTTCCAACAACGCCGACAGCGGCGATCACGCGATCAACCGTGATGGTTTTAACGCCATCTTTGGTTTCGATATGGGCGGTCACATTATTTTTGCCTTTATCGAGTTTTGACACTTTGGCATTTGTCAAAATTTTAATGCCATGTTTTTCAAAGGATTTGCGTGCCAATGTTGAAATTTCCTCATCTTCGGCAGGTACAACGCGGTCAAGCACTTCAACCACCGTCACATCAACGCCGAGTGCGTTATAGAATGACGCAAATTCGATACCTATCGCACCTGATCCCACAACCAATAATGATTTTGGCATTTCAGTTGGTACCATCGCCTCTTTATAACTCCATACCAATTTGCCATCGGGTTCTAACCCTGGCAATATGCGCGCGCGCGCGCCTGTGGCGATGATAATATTTTTGGCTGAAATAGTTTCGATTTTACCATCTTTGGCTTTGACCTCAACCTGCCCTTTGCCTTTGAGAGTGCCGTAGGCATCAAAGACGGTAACTTTATTTTTTTTCAGCAAATGCGCAATGCCGCCCGATAATTGTGTGGCGACTTTGCGTGAGCGTTCAACGATTTTGGATAAATTAATGTCAAAACCTGTGACCGATAAACCGAAATCATCAGCATGTTTGATCAAATGCGCAACTTCGGCCGAACGTAATAATGCTTTGGTCGGAATGCACCCCCAATTCAAACAAATGCCACCTAAGTGGTTTGCTTCGACCACAGCAACATTCATTTTTAATTGTGCTGCGCGAATGGCGGCTACATAACCACCCGGCCCACCACCAATAACAATAAGATCAAAAGATTGTGACATTAATAATTCTTTCTTTTATTTTATTTTATCCGCCAATATTATGTTTGGGGAACATATTAAGTATCGTACTAAGATCACCACCTGTTGCAATATAATGCATCGGTGAAATTCCCCCCAAATCCGTTTGTGGCGTTTGTATTGACCCATGATGTTTTGTATCCAAAGCTTGTCGTAACATTTGGTCAGCAGCCACAAACTTATTCGAAAGGCTATCAAGTTCTACTGGCATATATCCCTCTTTTCTTAGGCGCCTATATTTTGCGCCGGCAATAAATGTTTGATGGTTTCAAGCGTAGAGTCCCCGCCGCGCATATAAACTTCAACAGGACTTTTATTTCCGAGTAACATAAATTTTGTTGTCAAAGATGACCAATGTTTTTCAGGAACAACTTCCCTTAGTATTCCGTGTGCTTTTACAAAGTCATCCTGTATATTAAAGCCAGGCTGACCAAATAATGGGTTATGACTTGTTGGTGGTTCGTATGACATTGTTTCTTACTCCTTTATAAATTACACAAATAAATTTATTGGATTTTCAATGTACTTTTTAAAGTGCTGTAAAAATTCTGCGCCGACCGCGCCGTCAACCGCGCGATGATCAACCGATAATGTACAATTCATCACGGTAGCAATTTCAATTTTACCATTGCGCGCAATCGGTTGTTCGATACCCGCGCCCACCGCTAAAATACAAGCCTGTGGCGGGTTGATAATGGCGTCAAATTCTTTGATGCCAAACATACCAAGATTGGATACAGAAAATGTACCGCCTTGGAATTCTTCGGGTTTTAATTTGCCCGCCTTCGCGCGCGTTGCCAAATCTTTCATTTCATTTGAAATATCAGGCAATGATTTTGTTTCCGCGTGTTTGATGATGGGTGTGATCAAACCATTTGGCGTTGCAACGGCAACCGAAATATCGGAATGAGTGAATTGTAACACGGCATCATCTGTCCACGCCACGTTGGCGGCGGGATAGGCATTCAATGCTTTGGCAACGGCTTTGATGATAAAATCATTCACCGATAATTTGTATTTGCCGTTGGCACCTTCGTTTAATTGTGTGCGCGCTTCGAGTAATTTATCCAATACACATTCTATAGTCAGATAAAAATGTGGCACGGTTTGTTTGGATTCGAGTAAACGTTTTGCCACAATTTTTTTAATGTTGTTATTCGGGATGGCGGTATATTCCATACCGTATGAATTCACCAATTTTAATGTATCAGGCGCAGATGCCATTGAACGCACTGAACCCGATGTATTTTCAACATCTGATTTTGTAATTCGTCCATGTGGACCAGACCCCTTGATTGATTTCAAATCAACATTTTTTTGTGACGCGATGCGACGCGCGAGCGGTGTTGCAAATACGCGGTCACCCGCAGATTGAGTTGATGGTGTTGCAACTGGCGCGGCATAAGAAGTTACTGATTTGGGTGCGTCCGTTTTTGCAGGTGCGGTATTTGTGTTTACAGGTGCGGATGGTGCTTTGGTAATCGCCGATGCATCTTCGCCGTCTTCGAGTAATACGGCAATTGGTGTGTTGACCTTGACCCCGGATGTTCCTGCAGAAATTAAAATTTTTCCAATTTTGCCTTCATCAACGGCTTCGACTTCCATCGTGGCCTTGTCGGTTTCAATTTCGGCGATGACATCGCCAGCTTTGACAACGTCACCTTCGTTTTTTAACCACTTGGCCAAATTTCCTTCGGTCATCGTGGGTGATAATGCGGGCATTAAAATATTAATTGGCATGGTTATATCATCCTATTATTTGTAACAAACTTTGCGCACGGCATCGACAATGTCTTGAACTTGCGGCAGCGCGAGTTTTTCTAAATTCGCGGCGTAAGGTAGCGGTACATCCTTGGCATGAACACGTGCCACGGGTGCATCGAGATAATCAAACGCATGTTCGTTGACCAATGCGGCAATCTCCGCTCCAATACCTGCAAACGGCCATCCCTCTTCACATGATACAATGCGGTTTGTTTTCTTAACCGATTCCAAAATCGTGTAACGATCAAGCGGGCGAATGGTGCGCAAATTAATCACCTCAGCATTAATGCCAAATTGATCTTGCAAAATTTGTGCTGCTTCAAGTGCTTTGCCAACCATGATCGAGAATGCGGTGATGGTCACATCAGAACCTGCGCGTTCAATTTTCGCGCGCCCGATGGGGATCACGTAATCTTCGTCGGTGGGAACTTCGAATGATTGACCATAGATCATTTCGTTTTCTAAAATAATCACAGGGTTTGGGTCACGAATAGCGGCCTTGATTAAGCCTTTGGCATCAGCACCAGACCATGGTGATACAACTTTGAGGCCAGGAACATGACCATACCAACTGGCGTAGCATTGGCTGTGTTGTGCACCCACGCGTGATGCCGCGCCGTTTGGGCCACGAAATACAACCGGGCAACCCAATTGACCGCCCGCCATGTATAATGTTTTTGCGGCAGAATTGATGATGTGATCAATCGCCTGCATCGCAAAATTCATGGTCATAAATTCAACAATTGGTTTTAACCCTGTCATAGCTGCGCCCGCCGCCATACCCGCAAAACCATGTTCTGTGATTGGTGTATCAATCACACGTTTCTCACCAAATTCTTGGAGCAAGCCTTGCGTGACTTTGTACGCGCCCTGATATTCGGCAACTTCCTCACCCATGATAAATATATCATGATCACGGCGCATTTCCTCCGCCATACCATCGCGCAATGCTTCGCGCACTGTTTGTGTTTTGGTGTTCGCGAGGAATTTTGATTCATCAAATGCGGGCGGTTCAATAATCACACCTTGCGCATACAAAATATCGCGATCTGAAATATCTTTACCCAATGATTGTTCGACATATTGTGTAACGGGCGCAGATGATGTTGGCGTTGGCGAATTCGGAATACATGGAATATCAACAACGGGCGCAGGCACATCATTCATATTTGCGGGTTCTTCGCCTTCCTCTAATAACATGGCAATGGCTGTGTTGACTTTGACACCTTGTGTGCCTTCGGCAATTAAAATTTTGCCCAAGATACCTTCGTCAACCGCTTCGACTTCCATGGTGGCTTTGTCGGTTTCAATTTCAGCAATCACATCGCCTGCTTTGACTTTGTCGCCTTCGCGTTTAATCCACCTTGCCAAATTTCCTTCGGTCATGGTGGGCGATAATGCAGGCATTAAAATTTGTGTTGGCATTTTAAATCTATCCTATTTAAAAAAATTTCTTATGCATTCACCAAAACATCAGTCCATAATTCATGCGGATCTGGTTCTGGTGATTCTTGTGAAAATTGTGCGGCTTCGCTCACGATGTCTTTCACTTGTTTTTCAAGCGGTTTTAAATCGTCTTCGGTGATGCCGGCATCAAACATAATTTTTTTCAAGTTTTCAATCGGATCATGATTTGTTTTCATGTCTTCAACTTCGTCTTTGGTGCGGTATTTCGCAGGGTCAGACATAGAATGTCCGCGATAACGATAAGTCATTATTTCTAGGATATATGGCCCATTACCAGAGCGAATAAAGTCAAGCGCTTGACGGGCCGCAGCTTGCACTGTCAACACATCCATGCCGTCAACTTTTTCACCAGGGATATCAAAACCCTCACCGCGTTTATAAAATTCACCCGCGCCGTGACGTTTGGTTGATGTACCCATCGCATATTGATTATTTTCAACGATGAATAACACGGGTAATTTCCACAAAGATGCCATGTTGTAACATTCCGCGACCTGACCTTGGTTCGCCGCGCCATCACCCATATAGGCCACAGCCACACCGCCATCATTGCGGTATTTATGCGCAAAACCTAAGCCCGCGCCAATCGCAGTGCTCGCACCTACGATACCATGACCGCCATAAAAACCTTTTTCGCGGGAGAACATATGCATTGATCCGCCCTTGCCGCGTGAATAACCACCAATGCGTCCTGTTAATTCCGCCATGATACCTTTGGGATCCATACCGATAGCCAGCATATGCGCGTGATCGCGATAGGATGTGACAACTGTGTCGCATTCCAATTGTTGTGATTGAATGCCTGTGACAACGGCTTCTTGCCCGATATATAAATGGCAGAATCCACCAATTAATCCCATGCCGTATAACTGCCCCGCTTTTTCTTCAAAGCGGCGGATCAAAAGCATATCGTAGTAAAGTTTTTTGAGTTCGTCCTTAGATGGAATGGTTTTACTGTTTGATAACGTCTTTGACGTTCCAGACGATTTTTTCGATTGAGCGGACAATGTTCTTCTCCGTAGTTGGTTTAATGAAAGCTTATGTAGCGGATTATATGATTCATTTCCACGAAAAAACGACCTTTATATTGCGGTGCAACACATTGTTTTTAAATATAATTTGTATGTTTTGGTGGAACTTTTTATGGAGAAATAACCCATTGTTACTATTGCCAATTTTCTTGACATATTTCGGATGAAGGGAATATGGTTAGGCGAAATTTTTATAGGAGTAAAATTTAATGGGTAATTGTGTTGAAGATCGCTTTGAATCAGATGAAGTAGCGCGTGCTGCCTATGCACTTGATCGTATGTCACCTTCAGAAATCGCAAAGATTATTTCAGGCGATAAACGCGAGGCTGTAATGCGTGCACTTGCGGAACAATTTTCGAGTGAGCAAGTAGAGGCAGCTATGAAATCCATGCCTAGTATTTCAGTTACAGATAAATTTACTCCTGGAGCAGTTCATGAATCTGGCTCAGAGATACCATGTTGGCCTAATAATGTTGTTCAGCTTTTTGCTGGTAATGAAACAGTTTCTTACAACAGAATTGTGCGGTTAAAATCACCAATCGAAATTCCTTTTCAAGATATAAAATTTATTGAGCAACATAAAATTCTTGAAACTTATAGTAAAAAATTTGAGGAATACACGAGAGACCAAGAGGCTCAAACAGTTATTACAACAAGCAATGGTCATTATATTTCTGAGAAAAGCCTTACTGAACTATCACAAGAGTTTGGTGATGCATTAAAGAGATCTGATTTTGTGTTTACTTCTTCATATATTGGTGGTGCTAGAAATTGGATTATTCATCAAACAATATTAACACCAACTGTTTAAGATGACTACCGCGTGGTCATCACATCCATTTCGCCGGCTTTGCGGAAGCCCAAAACGATGCGTGCGCGCTCTTCGAGTAAATCTTTGTTGAGTGAATTGGGGCGAAGCATAGAAACTTTTGATTCCAATTCTTCGCGTTGTTGTTTCAATTCCGCCTTTTCGATATCCATACGTTCAATGGTTTTTTGCAGGGTTAAATACCGCACCGCACTGCGTTGGCCTTGGATTAAATGGTATGAAAAATAGCAAAATAACCCGATTCCAATCAGGGTCACGATGTTTTTGCGAATTAAACCGCGATGTTCAAAAAGACGTTTCATGCTTGAATTATGGGCAATACTTGGAAGGGCGAATATTATGACCTCTCAAGTATTCCCCAAATACCCTTGAATGTAAATGGAAATTTATCCCTGACGATAAAAATCTTTACCGCCGTAAACAGCTTCGGGGCCTAAAATTTCTTCGATGCGGATCAATTGATTATATTTCGCAACGCGGTCAGAACGCGATAATGACCCCGTCTTGATTTGCCCTGCATTTACCGCAACTGCTAAATCAGCAATCGTCACGTCTTCGGTTTCGCCCGAACGGTGAGATAACACAACACCGAATCCTGCTTTTTGTGCCATTTCGATCGCGGTTAATGTTTCGGTTAATGTTCCGATTTGATTGACCTTTACCAATATCGCATTCGCGGCTTTGCGTTTGATGCCTTCCGCCAAACGTGTGGGGTTGGTCACAAATAAATCATCACCGACCAATTGAATTTTATCACCAAGACGTTTTGTTAGATCAACCCAACCATCCCAATCATCTTCGGCTAAACCATCTTCGATCGATACAATTGGATAGGCTTTGCAGAGCTCTTCATAATACGAAATCATTTCCGAAGTTGTAAGAACGCGTCCCTCACCTTCCAAATGATATTTGCCGTCTTTGAAGAATTCTGTTGCCGCAACATCAAGCGCGAGCACAACATCTGATCCCGCTTTATAACCCGCTTTTTCAATAGATTTCATGATGTAATCTAATGCTTCTTTGGTAGATGAAACCGCAGGCGCAAACCCGCCTTCATCACCGACATTGGTGTTTAATCCTGCATCATGTAATTGTTTTTTAAGTGCGTGAAACACTTCTGCACCCATGCGAATGGCATCGGCTACATTTTCAGCGCCAACAGGCATAATCATAAATTCTTGGAAATCGACAGGGTTATCGGCATGTTTACCGCCATTGATAATGTTCATCATCGGCGTTGGTAATGTACGCGCAAAAACACCGCCGACATAACGGAATAATGATTGATCGAGTTCATTTGCCATGGCGTGCGCAACGGCGAGTGATGCCCCCAAAATTGCATTCGCGCCCAAACGTGATTTATTTTCGGTGCCGTCTAATTCAATCAAAACTTTGTCAATCGCGGTTTGGTATTCGGCATCCATGCCGATTAAAGCTTCGGCGATTTCGGTATTGACGTTTTGAACTGCCTTTAAAACTGATTTTCCGCCATAGATTTTTTTATCATCGTCACGTAATTCAGCTGCTTCGTGCGCGCCTGTTGATGCACCTGATGGTACGGCCGCACGGCCCACGGCACCTGATTCTAAAACAACATCCACCTCAACGGTTGGGTTTCCACGAGAATCGAGGATTTGACGAGCAGTGATATCAAGAATTTGTGACATGATAAAAATCTCCTAAATGAAAGATAACAAAAAAACTTTATTTAATATCAACCAACGCCATTGATTTGACAAGATCGTCAATCGCTTTGGCTTGGGTGATGAATTCTTCTAACTTATTGAATGGCAATGCTGACGGACCGTCGCATTTTGCTTTGTTCGGATCGTCATAGGCTTCGATAAAAATGCCCGCGATACCAATTGCCAAAACTGCCCGCGTTAAATCAGGCACAAGTGCTCGGCGACCACCCGAAGCCTCAGACCCTGGAAGGCGCATTTGCGATGCATGCACAGTGTCACAGATAATTGGCGCCCCGCCTGACATTTCTTTCATGACACCAAAGGCCATCGGATCAACCACCAAATTATCATACCCAAAACAATGACCGCGTTCGCACAAAATAATTTTGTCATTTCCGCATTCGGCAAATTTATCGACAATATTACCCACTTGATAAGGCGACATAAATTGCGGTTTTTTCACATTGATCACCGCGCCTGTTTTCGCCATGGCTTCGACCAAATCGGTTTGGCGCGCCAAAAATGCAGGCAATTGAATAACATCAACAACATCGGCCACAGGCCCACATTGATAAATTTCATGAACGTCAGTGATAATAGGAACGTTATCAAATTTTTCTTTAACGGTACGGAAGATTTTCATCCCCTCGTCTAATCCTGCGCCGCGATAGCTATTGACCGATGAACGATTGGCTTTATCAAAGCTGGCCTTAAACACAAACGGCACGTTTAATTTATCAGTGATGTTTTTATAAACTTCAACCGCGTGCAATGTGATATCTAAATTTTCGAGAACATTTAAGCCACCAAACAAAACAAATGGTTTGTCATTTGCACATTCGATATTTTGAATTTTGACAGTTTTCATGTTTACACCAATCTGCTTTTCTCCAAAGCGGCCTTAATGAAAGATACAAATAATGGATGTGGATCAAATGGTTTTGATTTTAATTCTGGGTGATATTGCACGCCGATAAACCAAGGATGGGATGGTATTTCAATGATCTCAGGCAATTTACCATCGGGTGACATGCCCGAAAATTCAAAACCTTTGTCTTCCAATCCTTTGACCAATTCATAATTCACTTCGTAACGATGACGATGACGTTCGGAAATTTCAGTCGCGCCATAAATTTGTGCAACTAATGACCCTTTGCGTAAATTTGCTTTGTACGCGCCCAAACGCATTGTACCGCCTAAATCAACATTGTCATTTCGCGCGACAAGTTCGTTGCCTTTGACCCATTCGGTCATGAGGCCAACCACAGGCATATCACATGCACCAAATTCAGTTGAATTCGCGTTGGTTAAACCCAACTGATGACGCGCCGATTCAATCACCGCCATTTGCATACCAAAACAAATGCCGAAATACGGAATCTTGCGCGTGCGTGCGAATTCCACGGCTTTCATTTTGCCTTCGGTGCCGCGTTGACCAAAGCCACCAGGAACTAAAATCGCGTGAACATCTTCGAGTTCATGCATATTTTGATCAGTATCTTCAAATGTTTCCGCTTCGATAAACTTCAAATCAACGGCAACGCGATTGGCGATGCCGCCATGAACTAAGGCTTCGTTTAATGATTTATAACTGTCATTCAGGTTGGTATATTTTCCAACAATTGCAATTTTCACGCGGCTTTCAGGATTCTTCACGCGATCAATAATATCGGTCCATTTTGATAAATTTGGTTTTGGTGCTGGCAGACCAAAATATTTCACGACTTCTGCATCTAATCCCATGTCATGATAGGTCAATGGCACTTCGTAAATTGATTTCACATCAAGCGCGGGGATAACGCGTTCAAAGGGAATGTTACAGAACAAACCAATTTTACGACGATCATCATCATCAATTTGTCGATCAGAACGGCATAATAAAATCGATGGGCGGATACCGTAACTCATCAATTCTTTGACCGAATGTTGTGTTGGTTTTGTTTTTAATTCACCCGCCGCCGCAATATATGGCAACAAAGTCACATGGATAAATAATGCGCGCCCATCACCCACTTCGTTACCGAATTGGCGAATGGCTTCGAGGAATGGCAATGATTCAATATCGCCCACTGTGCCACCAATTTCACACAAAACGAAATCGGCCGTGCCGTCTTTTTCGTTGATGAAATCTTTGATCTCATTGGTGATGTGCGGAATAACCTGAATGGTTGCACCCAAATAATCACCGCGACGTTCACGTGCCAAAACATTTGTATAAATACGACCAGCTGTTGTGTTATCTGTTTGTGTCGCAGGACGACCCGTGAAACGTTCATAATGACCTAAATCCAAATCCGTTTCCGCACCATCATCAGTGACAAAAACTTCGCCATGTTGAAATGGTGACATCGTGCCAGGATCAACATTGAGGTACGGATCCATCTTACACAAGCGCACAGAATAACCACGTGCTTGCAATAGCGCGCCAAGCGCAGCGGAGGCGAGGCCCTTTCCTAATGAGGAAACCACGCCGCCTGTAATGAATATATATCTTGTCATTGGCCTAACGGAACCTTGGGAGAGTTATTCGCTGGAGTTGGAGTTGTTGTTGGTGGAACGGATGGTTCAGCCACTTTTGGTGTTGGTGCTGTACTCGCGCCGCCAACGGCAGGTACAGGCGCAACGGGTGTTGCGGGCACTGCTGGTGCTTCGGTGGTTGCGGTTGGTGCCGCATCCAAAATGCTTTGGCTGCGATCTGTACGTGATGCCATGATTGCTAAAATTAATGATGTCACAAAAAAACAAACCGCGACGATAGTTGTTGTTTTTGTAATGGCGTTTTTTGTCGATGAAGCGGATGCAAATGATCCCATGCCGCCGCCAGTTCCCAAACCTAATCCACCACCTTCAGAGCGTTGGATTAAAATCAACCCGATCAATGCGAGTGTCAAAATTAAATGAATGACTAATATAACGTGTTCCATAGAAACTCTTTTTACATTATCTCGCGGATTTTGCGATGTTTAAAAATTCAGCTTGGGTAAGACTAGCCCCCCCGACCAAAGCCCCGTCAACATCAGGCAATGCCAATAATTCGCCTGCATTGCTTGCTTTGACCGAACCGCCGTATAAAATACGAATTGCCCCCCCATTGTCCAGTTTTTCTTTTAGCAATCCCCGAATAAATGCATGCATGGCCTGAACATCGGCGGGTGATGCCACTTTGCCCGTTCCGATCGCCCAAACGGGTTCATAGGCAATGACGGTGTTTTCTTCGTCCGCTTGGTCAGGCAGAGAGCCTAAAATCTGTGATTTTACAACTGATTCTGCCTCTCCGTTCTCACGTTGGTTTAACGTTTCCCCTACACAGATGATGGCAGTTAGATGGGCATTAATCGCATTCGTTGCCTTTGATTTCACGGTTTCATTGGTCTCGCCGTTATATTGGCGACGCTCAGAATGTCCCAATATGACATAATCACAACCGATATCGCCCAACATTTTGGCAGAAATTTCGCCCGTGAACGCGCCATCTTCATCACGCGCCGAGCAATCTTGCGCGCCGATTCCCACATCATCATTCAAATGAATGGCCAAATCAGTGAAATAAACCGCAGGCGGACAAATAACGAGATCAACCTTTTCTGTGACCAAAATCGGGTCAAAATTCGCCCATTCAGCAACTTGATCTGCGCGACCATTCATCTTCCAATTGCCAACGATTAATTTTTTCATGTGGTGATCCTATCTCTTTTGTGATTTCTTACAGCCATTATCTTTCAAAGTCCATATAAACTCTTTATAGTCCTAAAAAATATATTTTAAACAAAAGGTTATTCCAATGATTTTAACATCTATGCGCAAAGGCTTCGTGTCATTTATTTTTATGGCTTTATTATTCATAGGAGCGTTTGGATTAGTATTGAGCGATGCAGGTGGTTTTTTCCGCGATGGTGTGGGGCGTACAGATGTGGCACGTATTGGATCAACCAAAATTTCGGCAATTGCGTTTGACCGCGTTGTAACACGTAATCTGCGCGGGCAACAAATGACCCCACAAGATGCTTATAAAACTGGTGTGATCAATGAATTATTGAATCAGGAAATCAGTAAATTTGTATTGGCAAAAGAAGCCGAGAATTTGGGTATTGTTGTATCGGATGCCACAGTGGCAAAAGAGATCAAAAATTTCATAGATCTATCGCCTATTCCGACCAAAGATCCCAAAGAAGCTTTAAAAATGATTTTGCAACAGCAAGGCATTTCAGAAAAAGATTTTGTAGCGCAGTTGAAACAAGAAGTGGCGGCGCAATTGGTTTTAAAATCAATGACGGGCGCAGTTGAATTGCCGCCGCCTCCCGTTCTCACCACGGCCATCTATAATTGGTTTTCTATGATGCGCGATATTGATGTGGTGGATATTACAATTGCAGATGAACCAATGCCTGTAGACCCCGATCAAGCCACATTATCAGCGTTTTATGATGATATCAAAGATGAATATGCCATTGCTGAAACACGGAATGTAAAGATGGTTGTATTTTCACCCAAAAATTTTGCAGGGAAATCGCAAGATGATATTTTTAATATGATCAATGAGATTGATGAACGTTTAATCGGCGGCGAAAGTCCCGATCAATTAAAAGATGAATATCAATTATCTATAACACCATTGAATAATTTAACTGCAGAATCAAAACTGGAAAATGCGGCGGAAATGGATAAGGATCCCGCGCGTTTGCTTCAAATTATTTTTGAATCAGGCGAAGGGGAAACATCGCCCATGACCGAATTGTCAAATGGTGATATGGCGGCATTTCATATTGAAAAAATTAATGCTGCCAGCTTTAAGCCGCTCGAAAGTGTCAAAGCTGAAGTCATTATCAAATGGAAAGACAATACCCGTGCCAATAATGCAAAAGCAAAGGCTGAAAAAATTATTGCGTCTGTGAATAAGGATAAAAAATCATTAAAAGATGCGGGTGGAAAAACAGTTACACGTTTTGAAGGCGTAAGTTTAAACAAACCAAATACAAATTTTGCGGCTTTGGATGTTCAAAAAATTATGGCGGCGCCATTGAATGAAGCAATTTTGATACCAAGTTCTGAGAAGATTCAAATTGTTGTTGGGGTGAATAATGTGCAGTCAAAAACCCCACCAACGAGTGAAGATATGGATCAAATTTCCAAAGCATTGGAATTAGATAGACAGGATGAGGCACAAGACCAATTGATTTTAGGTTTGCTAAAAAAATATGATGTCCATATCAATAAACCCTTATTGGATCGCATGTACGGAGCATCGGCTGATACAAATGCCGAATAACACATGAACGAATTTGATGCTATTTTAGATCAACAAAGAACTCCCGCAGACCTCAAAACGTTTTTGATTGATCTTGCCGCGCGCGGTGAAACAATTGATGATATTCTAGGCGCCGTTTTATCATTACAACAACGCATGGTGAAAATATCATCGCCATCAGGTACAATTGATTGTTGCGGCACAGGCGGTGATGGATCCCACAGCTTAAACATATCAACCGCTGTATCATTTGTGGTTGCGGGAGCTGGTGTTCCTGTTGCCAAACACGGGAATCGTTCTGCGAGTTCAAAATCAGGCGCAGCGGATGTGTTGGAAGCCCTAGGAATTAACATTAATGTAACGCCCAGACAAAATGAACGCGCTTTACATGAAATCGGATTTTGTTTTTTAATGGCGCCGTATTATCACCCTGCCCTCAAACATATTGCGCCCATTCGTAAAGACATCGGTACACGCACTATTTTTAATTTAGTGGGCCCATTACTTAATCCTGCATCACCAACGCGTCAATTGATCGGTGTGTTTGATCAAAAATGGATGGAGCCATTTGCGCAAGTTTTAAAACAAATGGGTACAGAGCGTGCCATGATCGTCAACAGTCATGATGGGCTTGATGAAATATCGCTTTCTGCCCCCACTGAAATGGTGGAATTATATAATGGTACTGTTATCCGCAAAATAATTTCATCCGAAGATTTTGATCTGCCCGCTATCAAAAAAACAGATATCGCGGGCGGAGATGCCGATTATAATGCAAACGCATTGATGCAATTATTAAATGGATACGAATCGGCTTATCGAAATGTGGTTTTGGCCAATGCGGCGGCTTGTTTATATCTCTCTGGTCGGGTGCAAAATTTCAAAGATGGGGTGGACATCGCCCGCCAATCCATAGATGATGGGAAAGCTTTGAAAATTTTTGATTCATACAGAGAATTTGTGAAACCCGCATGACTGTCCTCGCGCAAATATGCAAAGATAAAATGGAATATGTTCAGCGTATGGAACATTTGATTCCTGACATTGTCTTGATGGAACGTATCAAGGATCAATCGTATCCGCGCGGGTTTATCAAATCAATTCAGCAAAAAAAAGATAAAAAATCCCCTGCCCTCATTTGTGAAATTAAAAAAGCATCACCATCGCGCGGCATTATTCGCGCTGATTTTGACCCGCCACGTATTGCCAAAGATTATGTTAGTGCAGGCGCAAATTGTATTTCAGTGTTAACAGATCAACCTTATTTCAAAGGTCAAGATGAAGATTTAGAAGCCGTACATGATGCGGTGAATATTCCTTTATTGCGTAAGGATTTTATGCTCACCCCCTATCAAATTTATGAATCGCGCGCGATGGGCGCGGATTGTATTTTGATCATTATGGCGGCGGTGGATGATGATACTGCTTATCACATGTATCGTCTGGCTGAAGATTTGGGCATGGATGCGTTGATCGAAATTCATGATCAGGATGAATTAGATCGCGCACTAAAATTATCACCCAAAATGATTGGCGTGAATGCGCGCAATTTGAAAACATTGGAAGTTGACATCAACACATCGCTCGATTTGGTACAGGCCATACCCGCGCATATTATCCGCGTTGCTGAAAGCGGCATTTCATCGCCTGAACAATTAGACATGTTATTCAAAGCGGGCTTCGATGCGTTTTTGATCGGCGAAGCCTTCATGCAATCGAATGACATTCCCGCTGAAGTGAAAAAATTGCTTGGCAATCACGCGGAATCATAGTAAAACAAAAGAAGAACAATTAAAGATCAAATTAAGAACAGCTTTTGCTGGGCTTGGTTTTGAAAGGATTTTGCTATGTTGACCGCAAAAATGCAGGAATTGCTAATGTTTATTCATGACCGTTTGACGACTGACGGCGTGTCTCCTTCCTTTGAGGAAATGAAAGAGGCCTTAAATCTCAAATCAAAATCAGGCATTCACCGCTTAATTGAAGCATTAGAGGAACGTGGCTATGTAGAGCGGTTGCCCAACCGTGCCCGTGCGCTTGAAATTAAAAAATTACCTGAAATTACCGATAAGAAAACGGCATCCAAATCAGCGCCAAAATCGTCTGTGTTGCCTGATTTTGTGGGGACATTATCTGATATGGTCGCCGTGCCTTTATTGGGAAAAATTGCGGCGGGAACGCCAATTGAAGCAATTGAACATCAGGGGGATATAGTGGAATTACCCCCATCTATGATTGGGCGCGGCGGTGATCATTATGCCCTGACCGTTGAGGGCGATTCCATGATCAAGGCGGGTATTCATGATGGTGATACCGTTATCATCCGCAAAACACAAAACGCGAATGACGGTACGATTGTGGTGGCGTTAGTTGACGGCGCCGAGGTCACGTTAAAACGCATTTACCGCCAGCAAGGCAAAGTGGTCTTACAACCCGAAAATGATGATCACAAACCACGTATTTTAACGCCCGATCGCGTGCAAATTCAGGGGGAATTATCATCCTTGCTCCGCACTTATCACTAACATTAAAATATCCATGGGCGATGTCTGTTTTGTGATTTAACACGTGTGCGGTCATAAATCGTGGCGGGGCATTTATCATACGTGGGCGTAAAATATTTTTCAGTGATAATCATATCGGCCCATCCACAATCTTCGAATAATATTTTGTGATCTGTGCCAAACGAAATTTTCTGTACGGGCGTTGTAATACGGCACGCGCCACGCTCGCACCCGACATCAATTTCACCAACCTTAACGACTCCTTCTTTGGGAAACTGTGTAACTGGTGCATCTGGCATTAATCCTAAATCTTTTAACCATTCTTCGCGTACATATTTATCACGGCGCAATGATGATACGGCAATATTATTTTGATCATCGCGCACCATAATTATTTTATGCTCGGGTGATATAAATAAATATTGTTTGGCATCGTTGAAAATAAAAAAACCTGCCATGAATAATGGGATAATGGCCACTGCCCGCGCCCGCCCATCGATTAAACAAAATAACAAACCGCCAATTGTAATGAATAATAACGATTCAAACGGCCATGACGGCGTTAAGGTTACAGCGTTCGGGAGTTTGGCAACATATTCTGCCACATCCAACATACGGTCAACGCCCCACCCCATTAATTTTAATGGCCAGAATTCCAAATGAAATGGCAATGCAAGAAATGAAATAATCAACATCGGCATGATAATGATCCCCGCGAGTGGGATGGATAATCCGTTTGCAATCACGCTGTAATTGGCAATTTGTCCAAAATGAAAACTGGAATATGGCGCGGTCGCAATGGTGGCAACGATGGTGGTCGCAACTGAACTTCCAATAAAAATCAGAATTTTACGAATAAACCCTGCATCTTTACGCCATTCATTCCAATGGTCGCGTGTTAATTCCGCCATCACAACCAATAATGTGACGGCGGCGAATGATAATTGAAAACTTGCGCTCCATAGGCTTTCGGGTAACACAATCAAAATCGCGAGTGCCGATAATGACACCAAACGCAATGAAAACGGTGATCGATCAAGTAGAATTGCAATTAAGGCAACACCTGTCATTAATAATGAACGTGTGGTTGGTACCGTCGGCACAACAAACCCGACATATAAAATGCAACCGATTAAAGCGACAAATGCCGCAATTTTTTTAATGGAAAAATTAAGCGCGAGGAAAGGAATAAGCGCCAACAATAATCGCACAACAAAAAAGATGGATGTTGCCACCATCGCCACATGCAAACCCGAAATTGAAATAATGTGCGCCAAACCTGATGCGCGCAAATAATCCCAATCGGTATCATCAATCTTAGCACGTTCACCCGTCATTAATGCGGTCACAATCCCAGCAGATCGGGTTGGCAAAATTTGTTCAATTTTTAAACGTAATTTTTCGCGCCAATCGATCAATGTTAGTCCAATTGAATCTTGCGAATGCGCCAATAAAACAGGCGGTTTTAATAATAATCCCATGCCGCCAATGCCTTGGAAATAATAATGGCGGCGGAAATCATAGGCATGTATCGATACAGGTTTTTTAAATGGTTGAAGCACAATTAACGCCTGAATTTTTGCCCCCATTTTTAATTCAACATTTTTTAATCGCGATGAGACACGAATAGATGATGGAATATCTTGCGCGTCCATTTTGTCAATCGATATGACATTTAACTTAAAAATATCAGTATTAGTATCTTGGTTGTGATCAACGTGAGAAATAATCCCCGTGATCATGCGCGCGCCTATATCATCGGTAATCATATTGGTTTGTAACAATTGCGTGCGGGTAAAGCCTGCGATAAAACCCACACAAACCAAACCATAAATGATCAAAGCGCAGGCAATACCAAATGATATACGGTTATGAAACACATGGCGTGTGATACCAATCCATGCCATCACCCCAATCGCACACGGTACACCAAAATATATTAAAACATGTGATAATTGCGGCTCAACGGAAAGTCCAAAATACCACGCGATACCAATGGCGACGAGAACAGGAAGCCATAGGATATAATTTTGCTTTTGATTGGCCAAAAACGTGGCCAAAGCGTCAATAGCGCGGTTGAAGAAAGCCATAAAATATGTATAAGTTCTGGGAGAGAATTTGACGAGGATTGAATGAGCGTTATCACACGTTTTCCACCATCACCCACCGGTTTCATGCATATTGGAACTGCGCGCACCGCTTTGTTTAATTGGTTATATACCAAACATACGGGCGGGAAAATGTTGTTCCGCATCGAAGACACGGATCGCGAGCGCTACACACCCGAAGCGGTTCAAGCCATTATCAATGGATTAAAATGGCTCGAACTCGATTATGATGGTGACGTCGTATCGCAATATGAACGCCGCCACCGCCATGCGGAAATTGCGCATGAATTGGTTAAAAAAGGTCAGGCTTATTTTTGTTACTGTACCCCCGAAGAATTAGATGACATGCGCGCGAAAGCCGTCGCCGAAGGTCGTCCACAATTTTATGATCGCCGTTGGCGCAATAAAACAGAATCGGATGCGCCTGTCGATCGCAAACCTGTCATCCGTATCAAAGCGCCACTTGAAGGATCGCGTACCGTTGCCGATAAAGTGCAAGGCGATGTGACTGTTGCGGCAGAAAATTTAGATGATTTTATTATTTTGCGCAGTGATGGCGTGCCGACTTATATGTTAGCCGTCGTTGTTGATGATCATGATATGGGTGTGACGCACGTTATTCGCGGTGATGACCATTTAAACAATACATTTCGTCAAAATTTAATTTATGAAGCGATGGGATGGAATATTCCCATTTATGCACATTTACCGCTTATTTTAGGGCCTGATGGCGCAAAATTATCCAAACGCCATGGCGCGACAAGCGTCGAGGAATATCGCGATATGGGATATTTGCCCGAAGCCATGCGCAATTATTTATTGCGTCTCGGATGGTCGCATGGTGATGAGGACATCATGCCCCAAGACCGTATGATTGAATTATTTGATCTGGACGGGATTGGTAAAAGCCCATCACGCTTTGATTTTGACAAACTAAATTTCATCAACGCGCATTATTTGAAATTAGCGGATGATGATCGTTTGGTAAATCTATGTGCTGATTTATATGCGAAACAAAATATTGAATTAAACGCCGCACAAAAATCAATTTTAAAAGCGGTAATGTACGAATTAAAGTCACGTGTAAAGACCTTGGTCGAATTAATTGAAGAAGCAAAGTTTTTAATCATCGCCCCTAACTCAGAATCATTCGAAGAAAAGGCAAAGGCGCAGTTGGATTCTGATGGTGTTGGTGCCCTTCAAATCATTGCCGAATCTTTTGCGGAAATGCCGAATTTCATTGCACCAGAGATTGAATCAAAATTAAAAGAACTGGCCACCACCCATCGTGATGGGAAGTTAGGGAAAATTATGATGCCCTATCGTGCGGCAATTACGGGGAAATCAACATCCCCCGCTATGCCGATTTGCTCCGAAATTTTGGGCAAAGATGAGATTTTAAAACGTCTGCAATTGGCAATCGCACATTTCAGCGTATAATTCTGATTATCCTTAAATTGTTAGGAGAGTGTTAAGTCTTTCGGGGCACACTAGACTCCGTCTTTATCTTCTTACCTCACGAGGTCATCACAAAATGTCTACAGAAAAAAATAATGATAAAACATTTACCCTCACCAATGATCAAACTGGTGAATCGTGGAAATTTCCCGTTCTTGATGGAACAATCGGCCCAAGCGCGATTGACATTCGCACGTTATACGAAACAACAGATTATATCACACTTGATCCCAGCTTTACTTCAACAGGAAGTTGTAAATCACGCATCACATATATTGATGGTGATAAAGGTATTTTGCTTCACCGTGGGTATGACATTAAAGAATTGGCGTTGAGTTCTAATTTTCTTGAAGTATCGCATTTGTTGTTAGATGGCGAATTGCCAACCAAAGCACAGTTCGAGGAATTTAGAAAAAACATCACCTATCACACCATGGTTCATGAGCAATTGCAATTTTTCTATCGTGGTTTCCGCCGCGATGCGCACCCAATGGCTGTTATGTGCGGTGTAGTTGGCGCGCTTGCGGCTTTCTATCACGACTCGCTTGATATTTCTGATCCAAAACAACGCGAAATTTCTGCACATCGTTTGATTGCAAAAATTCCAACATTGGCGGCTATGGCCTATAAATATTCAATTGGTCAACCCTTCATGTATCCACGCAATGATTTAAGCTTTGCCGAAAATTTCCTTTATATGTGTTTTGCTGTTCCGGCAGAGCCCTATAAAATCAACCCTGTTTTGGCGGATGCAATGGATAAAATTTTGATCCTTCATGCTGATCATGAGCAAAACGCATCTACATCAACTGTCCGTTTGGCGGGTTCATCACAGGCAAATCCGTTTGCATGTATTGCTGCTGGTATCGCTTCGTTATGGGGGCCTGCGCATGGTGGTGCAAATCAGGCTGTTTTGGAAATGCTCGAAGAAATTGGTCATAAAGATCGCATTCCTGAATTTATCCAAGGTGTCAAAGATAAAAAATATCGTCTCATGGGCTTTGGTCATCGCGTGTATAAAAATTATGATCCACGCGCGACTGTTTTGAAAAAAACATGCGATCAAGTTCTTGCAGAGTTGGGAGTTAAAGACCCGCTATTAGAACTTGCAATTGAACTTGAAAAAATTGCCGTCAGCGATCCATATTTTGTTGAACGTAAATTATATCCAAACGTTGATTTCTATTCGGGTATCATTTTGCGTGCGATGGGCTTCCCTGTGTCGATGTTTACCGTGTTATTTGCGGTGGCACGTACCGTTGGTTGGGTTTCACAATGGAAAGAAATGATGGAAGAGCCATCAAACCGCATTGGTCGCCCCCGTCAAATATATATGGGTGCCGCACCACGTGATTATGTTGATATAAAAAATCGCTAATTAATTTAAAAATGATAATATAAATTCCGCGGCTTTGTTCGCGGAATTTTTTTGTGCGTTATCTGGCGTCAAACGATCTTTTACAATTTGAAAGGCCTGAATTTGTTTTTGACGAATATGTTGTGTATTCAATAAATTTATTAATCGGTTTGCAATTATGTCTGCATCAACATCATCTTGTAAAAATTCGGGAATAATTTCCTCATCCATTATGATATTTGTCAAATGTCCATATTTTGTTTTTACCATCATTTTGGCAATAAAATATGATAGTTTTTGAAATTTATATGCCATGACGTGCGGCACATTCGCAATCGATAATTCCAATCCAATTGTGCCCGATACGTTTAAAGCAATATTACATGCAGCGATGGCTTCATCTTTTTCAGCTCTATCGGATGTTACAATTGCCTTTAACCCGCGCGTACGAAATTCTTGTACAATTTGATCTTTGAATTTAGGTAATGTTGGCGCGATAAAAATGATATCAGGAATTTGTTCTTGAATTTTTTGTGCGATGTCTAAAAAAATATCAGTATGGTATTTTAATTCTGATGTGCGTGATCCAAAAAATATTCCGCATGTTGGTTGCTCCATACTAATGACATGACGAAAGCGAAAGGCATTGCCATTTGCATGAGCAATGGAGCTATTCACAATCGGATGCCCCATAAATGCGGTATGAAGCCCCTCTTTTTCAAAATATGGAGGTTCAAAGGGCAATAAGCACAATAACCCATCCAATAATTTGGCGATTTTTTGTGCGCGGCCTTCGCGCCATGCCCAAACTGATGGTGCGACCACATGAATTTTTTTTGATTTTAATTTTTTATTTTGTAATTTTTTCAATACGCGAAAACAAAAATCTGGCGCATCAATCGTGATAATTAGATCAGGATTATATAACGTAATAGCGGTTACGGTTTGATCAATACGTTTTAAAATTTGGGGAATTTTGGGTAATATTTCGGCAATGCCCATGATAGATAAATCCGACATCGGGAATAATGATTGCGTTAAACCAACTTCGCGTAAATTATCACCGCCAATTCCGCGTAATTCAATTTGTGCAGGAGCATAAGCCGCACGTAAAGCCTGAATAATAGACGCACCTAATTGGTCACCCGATGTTTCACCCGCGATGATGAATATCTTCATCTGTGTATGACTCCAAAAATAATCCGTGTTGCATGCATGTGTTGATAACCTCGGCGCGGTTCACAATTAATGTGCGCCCTGCTTCTATCACCAATCCACCATACCCAAGTGAGGCCAAATTCTCAATTGTATTCGCACCAATTGTGGGTGCATCTAATGCCATATCCTGTTGAGGTTTTGATAATTTGACTAATATGGGTTTACAACCATCCTGTTGCTTTATAGCGGCACATTTTTTTAACAATTCATCTGTGCCTTTTTCATCTTCTAATCCTAATACTGTATCATTTTGTACCACAATAGATTGTCCTAAATCCTGAGCGCCATGATAACGCGCCGCATCCCATCCCAAGCGTATAGTATCCATATCTGTTTCATTTGGTTTTATAATTGATAATGATCCATGCGGTGCAAGTAATTCGGGAATTAAATCTTGTACAGCGATGATTTTGAATCCTTCTGATTCTAATTCGCGACGAATGATTTTTAGCAATGCGTCATCACCCAATGATTTAAAAATAATTTTTGATAAGACAGCCAAGCCCTTGGCATCGGGGATTAGTGTTTTAAAATTAGGACGTTTTAATGACCCGCAGATTGATAACTGGGTAACACTATTATCTTTGAAATAACGAATGATCGCGCCAACTTTGGCAATGGGAAATATTTTTAAATTGGATAGGGTTTCATCAACACCTGATCCTTGAATGCCTGCAATAAATAATTCTTGATTATGATTGTGGCAAGCGTTGGAAATCATGCGCGGAAGTTGTCCACCACCAGCAATCAATCCGATTGACATGATTATGCTGCCTTTTTTGGCGGCGTGCAGAGTGGAAAACGATCTTTACCACGCGCAAATTCAATCATTTGCATGACAGCGGTATCTGATCCAAAATCGGTCGCCACGATGTCAATACGTTGATCCATAGTGCCCTCTTCGCCAAATAATTGGTTGAAAGCACGTTGCAAATTTTTAACTTGATCTTTGTTGAAACCATTACGTTCAAGGCCGATTAAATTTAAGCCCGCCAAAAATGCACGCTCGCCCTTCACACGACCATACGGAATAACATCGCTTTCAACGCCCGACATACCGCCAATCACGGCGTATGATCCGATGCGGATAAATTGATGTACAGCCGCTAAACCCCCTATTAATACATGATCACCAACAACAACGTGCCCGCCCAATGTGGCATTATTTGCCATGATCACGTTATTGCCGACAATACAATCATGCGCGATATGCGTTGCCATCATAAATAACCCGTTATCACCGACGATGGTTTTCATCGCGCCTGATTCAGTACCAGGATTCATGGTGCAATGTTCACGAATACGATTATTTTTACCGATGATGAGTTCTGATTTTTCACCATGAAATTTTAAATCTTGCGGCGCTGTACCAATCGAAGCAAACGGATAAATAATTGTGCCTGCGCCAATTTTAGTAATACCATCGACAACCACGTGCGATTTTAATTCGACGTTATCGTGTAATTCAACATCACCGCCAACAACGCAATAAGGCCCAATTTTCACATTGATACCCAAGGTGGCTTTGGGGTCGATAATCGCGGTAGGATGGATTAAAACAGTCATTTTATGGTTATCGCCTGACCGCGCCTGATACTCAAGTCACGGAATTTTGCAAAAAGTTACGTTTATTAAGCCGCAGATATTAAGATTCTGGTGGCTCAACGATCATAGCGCTAAATTCCGCCTCGGCACATATTTGACCATCAACCTTAGCAACGCCTGTAAATTTCCACACATTTCCGCGCGATTTTGACACGGTAGATGTTATCACCAACTGATCGCCAGGGGTAACAGGGCGACGGAATTTGCAATTATCGATGGTCATGAAATAAACCAATTTACCTTGGCCTTCCATATTTAATGAATGAACAACCAATACGCCAGCGGCCTGTGCCATCGCCTCGACAATCAAAACGCCAGGCATGACAGGCGCGCCAGGGAAATGCCCCATAAAGAAATTTTCATTCATGGTAACATTTTTAATTGCTGTGATTGATTGTGCATTTTCGACCGCCGTAATGCGGTCAATTAACAAAAATGGATAACGATGCGGAATCATATTCATGATCCGTTTGATATCCAAAATAATATTTGTATTGTCTGACATGATTTAACCTCGTTTAATTGATTTATTGAGATACGCCACTTGGCGTAAAAATTGTTTCATGGGTTGTGCGGGATAGCCCATCCATTCTTCGCCGTCAGGAATATCGCGTGTGACCCCAGATTTTGCAGCAATCTTTACCATCGATCCAATTTTCAAATGTCCTGCGATTCCCGCCTGACCACCGATTAAGGTATAATCTCCAACCGTGGTGCTTCCTGCAATTCCGACTTGAGATACAATCACACATCCTTTGCCGATATGAACATTGTGGCCAATTTGAACCAAATTATCGATCCATGTACCCATCCCAATAATAGTATCGGACATTGCGCCGCGGTCGATTGTAGCATTCGCACCAATTTCGGTATGACCCTCGATGATCACACGTCCGAGTTGTGGAACCTTTACATATCCTGATGAATCAATCGCAAATCCAAATCCATCTTGGCCGATACGCGCCCCCGCATAGATATGAACATTATCACCAATGATGGCATGTGAGATACTAACGTGTGATCGAATGATACAGTTCTTACCAATCTTTACCCCTGCCCCAATCACAACAAATGGTTCAATGGTGGATGTGGGATCTATCTCTGCGCTTGAGTCAATATGGGCCAGTGGTGAAATTTCTGAGGGCGGACGATGGGAATAAAATGATTGTGCCGTCAAGGCATAGGCTTTGTAAGGTGATTTTGTAATCAATAATTTTACATGAGGTGGCGCAAATTGAACCATATCGGGGTGAACAAAACACGCACCCGCCTGCGTTGACGAAAATTTATCTTTGAATTTTTTATTATCCAGAAACGAAATTTGCGAAGCAGTTGCGGTATCTAATGGCGCAACGTCAACAATAATAGAATCGCCATCGCTGGGATTTGCTAATTCGGCACCTGAAATAGCAATGATTGCTGCAAGTGATTTAGGTGGTGATTTCGTAAAGAAACGTGGATCAGGCATAAAGCGTTGCTAAAAAAACTTTTTAGCCTCCAACTTTGATGGATTTTACTTTGGCGTTTAATTGGCTCAACGCTTCGGCGGTTACATCCAAATTTTGTTCCACAATCACAACAGATGCGCGATCAATAATAATGCGTAACTTTTTCTGATCAGCAATATTAGCACTAATATTCGCAATATGTTTTTGTAATTCGGATAGTGCTTTGGCGCGTGCATTTTCCAAAGCCTGATTTTTCTTTAACAATGATTCACGTGTGGAGTTTATTTTAGCTTCAAAGGCTTTGCGTTTTGGTTCAAAATCCGCAGGTTTTGTTTTTGCCTGTTCCGCAACTAATGTTTGTTCTTCAGCCATCAATGATTTTTCAATTGATGCAGCTTCGGCTTGTAATGATTTAGCACGCGCCTCCAATTGCGATGAAATCGATTTTCCAGCATCTGATTGTGATACCAATCGAACAACGTCGATCACGCCAATTGAAATGGATGAATCTGTTTGTGGTGCTGGAACAGATTTTTTATCTTCGGCATTAACAGGTAATGCAATAAACAGTAAAAGAGCAAGTAAAGATAAAAGTTTTTTCATATAAATATTCCTTTTGATTAGAAACGTGTTCCAAAACTAAAGCGGAAGAATTCCGTCTCATCATAATCTTCTTTGATATAAGGTTGAGCCAAATCAATACGTAATGGGCCAAATGGAGATCTCCATGAGAAACCAAGTCCAGCCGCGGCACGCAAAGATTCTGAATCGGCAATATCGGCCGAGTTAGCCAAATCAACTTTCCACAAAGAACCAAAGTCAGTAAAGGCATGTCCTGCAACACCCATATCTTCAGGGAAACCAATAGGGAAGCTTAATTCCGCAGATCCACGATAGAAAACATTTCCACCCAAAGCATCATCAGTTGAAATATCGCGCGGCCCAATACCTGCGCGCGTAAAGCCGCGAAGTGTGCTGCTGCCGATGAAGAAACGTTCATTAATACGGACGGTTTCATCACCCCAGCCTTCAATCGCACCTGTTTCACCAAGAACATTAAACACCCAGTTTTTGGCTATTGGATAATAGTAAGCGCCACCGACTTTACCAGAAACATATTGTGCATCACCGCTGAGGCCAGCCAGTTCTGTGTCAAGCCATGTGCGAATACCTTCGGTAGGCCACAAAGTACTGTCTAAATTCTCAAATACCAATCTTTGTGAGATTGCGGATGTGGTTCGCTTCCCTTTTTGATCTTTAATAAAGCGTGAAGCATCAGAATCAATATTTTCAATTTGGTTGTTCTCAAAACGATAACGCCATGTTTGGCGAAGTTTATCAGATAGCGGGAAGCCAACGCGGAATCCACCACCAGTTCGTTTTTGATCAAACGAACTATCTTCTTGCTGATCGCGTGTTGTATGGAACGCATCAATACCTGCCGATAAATCACGATCTAGGAAAAATGGTTCGGTAAATGAAACATCAAATTCAGTACGCTTGCCAGCAATGGTACCAGACAATTGTAACTCTTGGCCTTTGCCGAGGAAGTTGCGTTCACGAATACCAAAATCTGCCAAAGGTCCATCGGCAGTTGAGAAACCAGCCCCAACAGATAATTCACCAGTCGATTTTTCTTGAACGGCAACATCAATGACAGATTTATCCGGTGCAGTACCAGGTGATGTTTTCACCTCAACTTTTTCAAAATAACCAAGATCTTTAATTTTTTGTTCTGACTTGGCCAATTTTGTGCGGTTGAACGGGTCACCTTCAGATAATTCAAATTGACGACGAATAACTTTGTCACGTGTGGCAAGGTTACCAGCAATGTTAATACGGTCGACAAATACGCGCGGGCTTTCGCCAATATTGTAAACGATGTCAATGGTGCGTGTTTCTGCATTACGCGTGACCTCGGGTGTTACCGACACAAACGCATATTGTAAATCACCCAATACTTTTGTCATTTCTTCGGTTGTATTTTTTATCTCATCAGCATTATACCATTGGCCACGACGATAAGTAATTGCTTTGAGTAAGCGTTTTGGATCAAGGTCACGCAATTCTGCATTAATCTTAGCATCCCCCATCTTATAACGAGGGCCTTCTTCTAAAGTAATCGTTAAAAAGAAATCTTTTTTATCCTGCGATAATTCGGCTACGGATGATAAAATACGAAAATCGGCATATCCATTACGTAGATAAAATTGACGGAGCAATTCTTGGTCAAAACTTAAACGATCTTGGTCGTAACGGTCATTTGATGATAAAAAATTATACCAACGATATTCTTGTGTTGTTAAAACACCGCGTAATTCTTGGTCATTATAACGTTGATTGCCAACAAAACGAATTTTACTAATTTCTGTAATTGGCCCTTCGGTAATTTCAAACACTAAGTTAATACGATTTTGATCAAGTTGAATAATTTTGGGTTCTACATTTGCTGAATAATATCCATCACGACGATAGATATCATAAATGCGGGCGACATCATTTTGTACTTTTGTACGTGTGAAAACTTGGCGCGGACGTAATGAAACCTCATTTAATAAATCAGCATCTTTGACTTCGTCATTGCCTTCAAATTCAATTAAATTCACGATAGGGTTTTCAACAACGCGCACCAAGACAACGCCTTGGCTTTCGGATAATTGCACATCGGCAAATAATCCTGTGGCAAATAAATTCTTTAGGGATTCATCCAAAGCTTCTTGTGTGGCTTCATCACCTGGCTGCAATGTAAAGTATGATTGAACAGTGCTGGGTTCAATACGCTGTGTCCCTGTGATGCGGATTTCCTTAACTGTCGCGGCAAACACCGCAAAAGTTGATAAATACATCGCAAGAAATACAAAACTAAAGATGCGCATAGAATCGATCCAATACCTTGTTTATGTTGGATTTTAGAGTGAAACAATTGCCCGAAATTGACAAGACAAAACTAAAGCAATAATTGAATTATGTCATTTAAATTGGCAAAAACCATGAAACAAACGAGGATAACCAAACCAAATCGGAAGGCATATTCCTGAATATGTTCTGCCAGAGGTTTTCCGCGCAAAGCTTCGATACCGTAAAAGACCAAATGTCCGCCATCTAACATCGGAATGGGGAATAAATTGATCAATCCCAAATTGATGGATAGCAACGCTGTGAATGTAATGACGGCGATCATGCCACGTTCTGCCATATCACCCGCGATCGCACCGATGCGGATAATCCCGCCAAGTTCATTGGCGCTACGTGTACCAACAATCATTTGCCCCAGTGCGCCCAATGTATCAACCGACACGCGGTATGTTTCAACAATAGCTGTACCAATTGCAGAAACTGGGTTTAATTTTTTTAGATCTTGGTTGTTACGTGGGCCAAGAATAAGCATATCATGTTCAGATGACTTACTGTCATTGAAATGATCATTCATAGCACGCGTCGCGGCAATGATCATGGTTGTATCTGGTAATTCTTTATCTGGGCTTTTTAATGTAATTTGAAATGATTTAATTTGATCACCACTCCCCATTGCTTTAAGCAACAAAGCGCGCGTGCGATCTTTATCATCATTTGTTTTTGTACCATTCACCGCAGAAATCGCACCAATATCAAATCCGTTTGCAGGGCCAACAACCCCTAAATATCCACGTTCGTGTTTGAAACCAAAACGATCAACTTCTGTTTTCTTCTCTGGTGTAACATTAATTTCAACCGTTTTATCACCGCGCAATACAGTAAAATTTAGTGGTGTATCAAGTGCCAAAATCACAGCACGACGAACTTCATCAAAGCTTTCAATTGATTTTCCATTGATAGATGTAATTTTATCAAGCGGTTCAAACCCCGCCTTTGCCGCCACACTGTCAACGCCAATACCAACGCTCACGGGTGGTGTCATGGGTTTGCCAACGTAACTATATAATCCTGCCAATAAAATAATAGCGAAAATAAAATTAATGGCAGGGCCTGCAAATACAATTGCCGCCCGTTGCCCAACAGATTTTGCAAAAAACGCATGACCGCGATCAGATTCCGAAATGGAATTGGCATCAATATGTCCTGCACTCGCAGGGTCGGTATCACCAAACATTTTCACGTAACCACCCAGTGGAATTAATGCAAATTTCCAACGTGTGCCGTGTTTATCAGTAAAGCCATAAATTTCTTTACCAAACCCAATCGAAAATGTTTCAACACGCACGCCACATAAACGCGCCACGATGTAATGGCCCCATTCATGCACAAAAACGAGAACGCTAAGAATCGCTAAAAATGTGACGCCGTAAATCCAAATATTGGTTGCGATTAATTGTACTAAATCTAAAATACCGTTCATGAAACTCTCTTGTGGTTAGGATATTTTTTTATGAAGATTCTGAGTCAATAAAAATTCAATGGTCTGGGCACGGACATGTTGATCGAAACCAACAATATCATCAACAGACTGTAACATAATTGGGCTTTGTTTTGCCATGGTTTCTTTAATATAGGGCACAATTCGTCCAAAAGAAATATGTCCATTATCCTTTAAAAATGCATCGACCAAGACCTCATTGGCAGCGTTCATGGCAATGCGTGCGTAAAGCCCCTGCCTAATGGCGTCTTTTGCCATGGTAATGGCGGGAAAACGGTTTAGATCGAGGGGTGATAAATTTAAATTAACCATACGGTCAAATGATAATCTTTGCCCTGAGGTTGTTATGCGATGCGGGTATCCCAAGACATAGGCAATAGGCGTGCGCATATCCGATGCGCCCATTTGCGCAAGTACCGATCCATCATCATATTCCACCATGCTATGAATGGTTGATTGAGGATGAAGCAACACATCAATTTTATCGGCAGGCATATCAAATAATTCATGCGCTTCGATCACTTCGAGCGCCTTGTTCATCATCGTTGCGGAATCAATTGAAATTTTTGCACCCATTGACCAATTAGGGTGCTTTAAGGCTTGCGCGGGAGTCATGTGCTCGCATTGCTCTAAATTCATATCGCGAAACGGGCCGCCCGATGCGGTTATATATAATTTTGAAATCTGCGCATGATTTTGTTTTTCAAAAACTTGAAAAATCGCATTATGTTCGCTATCGATCGGAATGATTTTTGTGCCGTGTTGCGCGGCTAATTCTTTAACCAATGATCCTGCGGCAACCAAAGGTTCTTTGTTCGCAATCGCCATAATTTTACAATATGCCATACCTGCCATCATAGGCTTTAACCCCGCAAAACCAACAATCGCAGCGATGTGAATGTCAGTGTCAATTGATGCGGCTTCGATTAATCCCTGCACGCCTGTCAAAATTTTGACATCGTTCATGTCTAATTTTTGTTTTAATTCCGTATATAAAGATTCATCAGAAATGCAAATACATTCAGGCTTAAATTCACGTGCCTGAGAAATCAACACATCAATATTTTTATGTGCCGTTAAAATTTTAATTTTAAATTTATCAGCATGAAGGCGTACTAAATCGAGCACAGATGTACCAATAGATCCCGTTGATCCGAATAACGAAATAGTACGAGGAGAATTAGTTAAGAACATAACGTGCCACAATCACGAAAACAGGAATAACCAACAATAATGAATCAATACGATCCAAAATACCGCCATGACCAGGTATTAGTTGACTAGAATCTTTTACGCAGGCCTTACGCTTCATTGCCGACATCAATAAATCACCTATCTGACCCACATAACCCATCATTAGTGAAAGAATGATTAAGAATGGCAATTGTGAAATGGTTGTATTTAA
>JBIICJ010000052.1:0-9750 GCA_044238965.1 Micavibrio sp.
CTTCGCGACGATCATTTGTGCCGCGCGCCGACCAATGATGGCATGGTTCAAGATGAATGCGGGCATTACCGACATCAACATGATCATACCAATCATGCACGGTTACATTGGCATCGGGAATTTCTTGTTTGATAATTGTACCATTTCCAAGTGGGGTTACAATGCGCGGCGCAAATTTTTCATGTAGTTTTTTCAATGTATCAATATCTAAATGATCATAATGATTATGCGATACCAATACTAAATCAATCTTTGGCAAATCTTCAAACTTAACCCCAGGAGGATTGACGCGTTTGGGCCCCAAAAACGAAATCGGCGATACACGATCTGACCATACAGGATCACATAAAATATTCATGCCTGCGATTTGAATAAGAAAACTGGCATGACCAATATATGACACGCGCGCCGTTTCATTATTTACAGATGATGGCGGTGTATCGAAGGATGGAATCGGAAATGTTTCTGGCCATGGCGCACGTTTTGAATTCATTTTCCAGCGCAAGACATCAAGGAATCCTTTCACCTCACCCGTTTCCCATGGGTTAAAAAAATTCTTACCATTAAAATGATCTGATACGGGGCCTTTGTAATATCGCGATTTCCCTGATTCAGCATTCGCAGAAAAAGGAATGATTGCCGCAAGTCCAGTACCCATAAGAAAAGATAAAAATTTTCGTCGTTCCATGATTAATTATACGTCATCTTGATTATTGTGGATCAGCAGCGCGGATTGCGCGCCATTTTTCAACATTTTTTTGATGCTCAGCATAGGTTACCGCAAAAGCATGCCCGCCCGTGCCATCCGCCACAAAAAATAAATATCCATGCTGTTCAGGATTTAACACCGCCATAATTGATGCCTTGCCTGCATTCGCAATCGGCGTAGGCGGTAAGCCCGCATTCAAATAAGTGTTATACGGGTTTGGTGTTTCCAAATCTTTGATCAATAACCGACGACCCAATGGCCCTTCACCACCCGATTCGTGATGCCCCATGGTGATACCGTAAATAACTGTAGGATCTGTTTCGAGCTTCATACCTTTATTCAGGCGATTTAAAAATACGCCTGCAACAATGCGGCGTTCATCCTTTTGTCCTGTTTCTTTTTCAACGATGGATGCAAGTGTGAGGAGATCATTCACTGATGTGAGTGGCACGGGCAAAGATTTTCCTGCTGTCACTTTGGTAACAAAATCATTCATATCTTTTTGCATGCGGATAATTAATGATTGTTTGCTATCCCCGCGCGTATAGGAATAAGTTTCGGGCAATAATGATCCTTCGGCAGGAATTTGCGTGACCGTGCCAATCAAGTAAGGCGTTGCATCTAAAATGCGAATTATTTCAACCGATGTTTTCCCTTCGGGAATGGTGACTGTACGTTTATATACTTTTCCATTCGCCATTTTATACAATAATGCCGCCATGGGTTCACGTGGTGCGACTTCGTATTCGCCAGCCTGAAGTTTTTTATAATCACCCGTGATGACGGCGAACATTAAAAATGGCAAGGGATGCGGAATAAATTTTTGCGCGGTAAGTTCAGATGCGAGTTCACGAACACCCATGCCTTTTTCAAGCACAAAAAAATGCGTGGTTTCAAAGGAATTAGGTTGTTTGAATGTAAGCGCGCCCCATAACAACATCAATGATCCTAAAAACAAACATGATGCAGCGATGAGGGCCAGCACGCGCATTATCTAAACAGACCGTACAACGAGTGATGCGTTGGTGCCGCCAAAGCCAAAGCTGTTTGATAAGGCGGTGCGTACTTTTTTCTGTTTTGCAACCTTGGGAACCAAATCAATTCCTTTACATGGCTCGGATACGTTTTCTAAATTTAATGTTGGTGGAATGATTCCTGTTTCGATTGCTTTGATAGAATAAATCGCCTCAACCGCACCCGCCGCGCCGAGCAAATGCCCAATTGCCGATTTTGTTGATGACATCATGATGTTATCAATCGCCGATCCAAATAAACGTTTCACCGCGCCGCATTCGATACCATCACCGAGCGGCGTAGATGTGCCATGCGCGTTAATATAATCGATATCGGATGGATTAATGCCTGCGCGCTTTAACGCGGCCTGCATGGCACGATAACCGCCATCACCATTTTCTGCAGGTGCAGTCATGTGATAGGCATCGCCTGATAAACCGTAACCTATAATTTCGGCATAAATTTTTGCACCGCGTTTTTTCGCGTGTTCATATTCTTCTAAAATAACAACGCCAGCGCCTTCACCAATCACAAACCCATCGCGACCTTCATCAAATGGACGTGATGCATGAGATGGATCATCATTATATGATGTTGATAAAGCGCGCGCGGCCGCAAATGATCCCATGCCCAAACGATTGACAGCAGCTTCTGCTCCGCCCGCGACCATAACATCAGCATCACCAAATGCCACCAAACGCGCGGCATCACCAATGGCGTGCGTGCCCGTGGCACACGCGGTTACGACAGAATGATTAGGGCCCTTAAGACCGTATTTAATTGATAAATGTCCCGATGCCAAATTGATCAACATCGCCGGCACCGAAAATGGTGATAAACGGCGCGGGCCTTTTTCATGTAATGTCACAGATGTTTCATAAATGGATTGCAAACCGCCAATGCCTGAGCCAATCATTACGCCCGTGCGTTCTTTGAGTTCATCGGAGTCAAAGGATAAACCAGAATCAGCAATGGCTTCGTCTGCCGCGCCAATGCCGTATAAAATAAACATGTCGACTTTTTTATGTTCTTTGGGCGGTAACGCGTTATCGGCATTAAATCCATCAGCAACACCTTCGGACACATAAGGCACGATACCCGCAATTTGCGATGGCATATCGGATACTTCAAAACGTGTCACTTTTTGAATACCGCTTTCACCATTGGTAATGCGCGCCCAATTGCGATCAACACCAACACCCAAAGGTGAAACAATTCCCATTCCTGTAACCACAACGCGTCGTAGCATGTTTGTAACCCCAATCAATTTCAAATTTTATAACACAAAAAAATAGCCCCGTCAGATGATACCATCAAGCGGGGCCATTTTAAAAAACCATCAAATTCGATTAGGCAGCTTTTGCTTGGCTTGAAATGAAAGCAACAGCATCGCCAACTGTTTGAATTTTTTCAGCAGCATCATCAGGAATTTCGACTTCGAATGCTTCTTCGAACGCCATAACCAATTCAACTGTATCAAGGCTGTCTGCGCCCAAATCATCGATAAATGACGCGGCTTCGGTGACTTTGGCTTCATCAACGCCCAAATGCTCCACCACGATTTTCTTCACGCGTGCTAATACATCGCTCATTTTATGTTCCTATCTTCATTTTTTTAAAGTTATACAAAACAGGGGTGAACATACCGCCCGAATTATTCTATGGCAACCCTATTTATGCCTCAATCCACAAATAGATTACATAACGCTTGACATTCACTTCGTTTTCCTTATAAAAAAACTTGAAACTGCGCACAAAGGAAGCAACGGCATGAGATTCCCAACACCCTATATCCCCACAGAAAATGGCAAACCAGCACGTTTACGTGATGTACTTATTCCTTTGGGAATGGCTGGTGTGATAAATTTAGCTGGAATTTTAACCTTACATTTCTCAAGCGCGCACGGCGCAGAAAATATCTTACGTGAAAGCGGATATACAGCGATTGATATTCAAGAAGGGCCTTCATTACGTCGCGATGATTGTAATGCACTTTATCTGACACATTTTAAAGCCACAGATAGAAATGGCGTTCGCCGTGAAGGTGCAGTTTGCCATCCCGCATTTGGCGGTGAGGCAAAATTCCTTTCGAGTAAACTAGAGCCTTAATTTTCTGACGAAATTAAATCATCACCATGCCACCATTCACATGAATGGTTGTGCCTGTGACATATCCTGCCTCAGTTGATGCTAAATATGTGACTGCCGATGCGATGTCATCTGCTGATCCCATACGCGCCATTGGAATTTTTGAATTGATGGCTGATTTTTGATCATCGGTTAACACTTCGGTCATGGCGGTTGCAATAAAGCCAGGGGCCACACAATTTACGGTGATATTCCGTGATGCGATTTCTTGTGCCATCGCCTTTGACCAACCGATCATCCCCGCCTTTGATGCCACATAATTACATTGGCCGGGGTTACCCATCACGCCCACAACCGATGCAATGTTTATGATGCGCCCGAAACGATTTTTCATCATGCCCCGTTGCACAGCCTTTGCCAAATTAAATGTTGCGGTCATGTTGACGGCAATGACTTCATCCCATTCTTCAGGCTTCATGCGCATTGATAAATTATCGCGCGTTAAACCTGCGTTATTTACCAAGATATCGATTGATCCTAATTTTGTTGTCGCGTCGACAACCAATGCGTCAACGCCTGCCGCCGATGATAAATCAGCGGGACAAATAAAGACGCGGTCTTTTAATTCCGATGCGAGTTCGTTTAATTTGGCCTCGTTACGACCAGAGATCGCAACATTCGCGCCTTGCGCATGTAACGCCTTTGCAATCGCAGCGCCAATACCGCCCGTTGCGCCCGTGACCAAAGCATTTTTTCCAGTTAAATCGAACATAATCATTTCCTTTATCGGTTAAAGACCAAATAATGTAACATAAAAGGGAATAGCAATAAGCCCGAGCAATGTCGAGAGGGCAACTGCCACCGCCGCCTGTGATGGATATGTTTTAAACAAGGCCGCAAACGCAACCGTGTTCGCCGCCATGGGAAGAAAGCTCATCAATAACAAAATCTTATGCATATCGGGCGTTAATAATCCGCCAAATGTTTTGTCTGCCATCACAACCAAAAATGTGACTAGAGGCCAGATAATAAATTTCACGCCCAAAAATATACCAACAAATTTGGGATTAAAATCATGCCATTTCACACCCGATAATCCAAACCCGATAATAAGCGCGCCCAATACAACATACGCGCCTAACAAATCACGTTCAAAATTTTCCCATGATGATGGAAGGGTGATGTTCATTTGCCCCAGTACAACGCCAATAACTAATGCATATAAAGTAGGAAGTTTTAGTAATTTTAAAATCGCTTCGCGTGGCGAAAATTGCCCGCGTGCAGCGAAATAATATCCCAGTGAATTTTCAAAAATAACAGTGGCGACCATACCAAACATATAAAGCGGTAATTGATCCGCAGGCAATACAATCAACGCCACAGGCACGCCCAAATATCCTGTATTCGCCGTGCCGCTTCCCTGCCCCAAAATTGAATAAGCATCATTTTTGGCAAGGCGCGTTGCATGATACACCGCACTTGCAATACCAATACAAAGCAAAAACATGGTGATCGGCAATGCGATCATTGATGAATCAAATTCAAGATGCATAATTTTGGTACAGACAACCAATGGCGTAATAAAATAAATTTGCATCACGCCCAATTGATAGGCGATGTTTCCGACCTGCCGCGATAGAAACATCCCCATACCCATCGTGGCATAGATGGGCAATAATTTGATCAGGAGTGTAAAAAATAAAGTCATAAATTTATACGAGAATTTATACAAGTCTTGGAATCAAATCTTTGACCTGATCCACTGTTCCAACCGATGATACCTCAATATCTTTTTCGATGCGTTTGACCAACCCGTTTAACACTTTGCCTGCGCCGATTTCGATCATTTCGGTCACGCCCAATTCTTTCATGCGCGTAACAGACTCGCGCCAGCGCACAGACCCCGTCACTTGTTCAACCAACAAATCACGAACCTTATTCGCATCTTGATTAACATCCGCAATCACGTTGGCAACCACAGGCACCGATAATGGCGCAATGGTAACGTTTGATAATGCATCACGCATTTCATCCGCCGCGGGTTTCATCAATGAACAATGAAATGGCGCTGATACAGGTAATAATAACGCGCGTTTTGCGCCTTTGGCGGTTGCGAGTTCCATCGCCGCATTTACCGCCGCCACATGACCCGAGATCACAATTTGCCCCGATGAATTATCATTGGCGACTTCGACAACGCCTTTATTCATAGCTTGCGCCTTGGTAACAATTGCGCGCACATCATCAATTTCCAAACCCAAAATCGCCGCCATCGCGCCAACGCCCACAGGCACCGCGCGTTGCATAGCTTGGCCACGTAATTTTAACAATTTCGCCGATGTTGAAATATCAAAGGCACCAATTGCTGTGAGTGCCGAATATTCACCCAAGGAATGCCCCGCAACATACGAAATTTTATCGGCTATATTTATACCTGTTTCCGCACGCAAGGCCGCGATCACCGCCATTGATACAGCCATCAAGGCGGGTTGTGTATTCTCGGTTAAATTTAAATCACTCTCTGCGCCATCAGTCATCAGCGCAAATAATTTTTGCCCCAGCGCATCATCAATTTCCGCAAATACATCGCGAGCAGCGGAAAAACTTTCCGCCAAATCTTTGCCCATACCAATAAACTGTGATCCTTGGCCAGGGAATAAAAAAGCACGTGATGGTGATTCGGACATGGTGATTCGCTCCTATTTTAAAAATCTCAATTGCCCGTATCCAATAGAAGCAAAACCAAATCGTCAAGCGTGCAGAGCAAACCCAAGCAATTTCAGATAGTTACAAAATGATTATCGAAACGCACCGTATTAGGTGTTGCGAATATACAACGATATTTGCATTGTTCGTTAAAATTTGGTATAAATTAAGACGAGTTCACAAAAACAGCGAAAGTTTAATTCACGAATTGGCAGATTCGGGTAATAAAATTACTTTTTATGAACTCGCATGGTGGGAGATTGCCCCTCTCGTCAGGCTACAGGGAATAGAAGGGAATTGTGGATGTTCGATAAAACCCAAACCTATAAGGAGGACACCATGAGTTGCTCAGTTATACATGATACCATTCGATCTGAGTTGGAAGAGACAAGTTCTGTTTATTCCATGGTGGTTGACACATCAGGCGCGCCCAATATGGACTACGCCGGATATGCCTGCCACGTTGCGTTAAACCGTTTCCAACAATTGCTTGAGAACCCCAACCTCAGCACGGACCAACTCGAGAGCATGATGCGCAAAGTTGTGCGTAAATATGCCATCGAAGATACCGAAAAGAAATGGTCGGCTGTGATGGCGCGTTACATGACACGCCATGCCAATGCCAATTAATTAACCAATAGATTCATTTATTAACGATTTAGTACATCAAATTTTTTATTGTGTTTCCAAATAATTTGTCCCCCAGAGATGTAAATTTTTGGGGGATTTTTCTTGACATGGTTTTGCCCAATGTGAGTAAAATTATTTTTAAAAAAAGAAAACAGGGGCATGCGTATGATTAAAGACTATATGCGTTGGGTTATTGGTGTTATTGAAAGTGAAAGTCGTGAAAACGCTCTTCATATCATCAAACATGAAAATTATGGCGGTGCTGGACAATATTTTTTACCACATCTTGCTATGGCCGAAGACAGTGAATTCTTTGTCTTTATAAAAAGATTGGTTCAATATTATGGATCGGATAATCCCGCTGTTGATTATATCGCGCATGCATATGAAACAGATTTCACAAAAAATTTAAAATTAGCACCACAAGACAAAGATATTTATCCTCTTGATGTTCTTATTGCACTGGGCGTAAAGGGTAAATCTCTTCTGCATGCCACAATACAAACACACAAGCAATTTGCTGAGTATGGTGATGAATATAGATATGGATTACACAATGATTTAGTTGAATACATTCACGCTGGCGAGAATTCGAAGAAACATTATGATCCGATTATTTCCAATTTCTTTGAACATTATAAATCTTTCCGTGATCGTATTTTAGAAGATTCCAATCTAATGGAATATTTAAATAATTTGGGCATTGATGTTCAAAATATGATATCGCCCCGTGTTAAAAAATCTGACTTTACTAAAATTTATCAGGATTCATCCCGCAATTCTTCTGGCACTGCTATTACTTCATCTGATAATTTAGGCGATCTACGCAATCACATTATTGGCCTCATTTCAGATCGTGGCGGTCATCATCCCGATAACATTACCGTTAGTTTTAACAAGCCTTCATCAACAGCATTGGCGCCACTTATAAGAAATGATAAAAATCCTGACCCTCTTGGCTCTATTCACAATGGACGTATTTTACAACAAAGCTTAGCAGATAAATTGGCATCATTTCGCGCACGCCAAGAATTTGAGATCATGGCCCAACAGATGGGTGCAAAATTTGACTCACCCCGTCGCCACGCTATTTTCTCTGGCCCGCCTGGCACAGGGAAAACAACATTGGCGGAAGATGTTGGTGATTTCTTTTATGATCTAGGCATTCTTGAGAAAGGCCATGTCCACAAAACGACAGGCGCAAAAACAATTGGTAAATATGTTGGATGGACAGCACCCTTAGTTCGGGATGCAGTTAAAAATGCATTAGGCGGTATTTTGTTTATTGATGAAATTTATCAATGGTATGATGAACCGCGCTTTGGGCAGGAAGCTGTCAATGAGTTATTGGAACAGATGGAACAGCATAGAGATAATCTGGTGGTTATTGTTGCTGGATACAAAGATAAAGTGAAACAAGTTTTAAGTATGAACGCAGGTTTATTGAGTCGTTTCAGTACGGAATTTGAATTCACCCATTTCACACGCGATGAATTGGCTCAAATTCTTGATCTCAATTTAAACAAAATGGGCATATCAATGGATCCGCATGCACGCGCAACATTTATTGATTATTTAGAGCAACAGAAAAAAGAATTGGGCAATAATTTTGCCAATGCGCGTACCTTAGAAGTTTTATTAGATCATGTGGTCACAGCGCATGCGGTCACGTGGTCAAAAACAAAATCACAGCAAGCTGATAATAGTAATCTGGTTCATATTTTTGCAAACGATATGTTGACATTAAATTCAGATGATGTTCGTACCGCTATTGCTCACGAGATTAAACCCGAGAAACGTCGTGCCATTGGCTTTGCCACCGCTCAGCCAGAATAAAATACCCCAGATCATGGCGGTGATCTGGGGCAAGGTTTATCATTGAACAGGAAATGAACAACGAATTTTTTTATAATGAATATTTATTTGCGATACACGGTCACTTCATCACCATGCAACGCGACATCCAATCCATTTTTCTCAATATCTTCGGCGACGCGCAAACGCATAACGCGTTTCATGATTGATAAAATAATAAATGTCATTACAGCAGAATAACCGCCACAAATAACAATTTTAATTATTTGCGCAACAACTTGCGCAGAATTGCCTTCGATCATACCCGCCGTGCCGCCGATCGCCGTTGATGCGAACACACCTGTAAGGATACCGCCAACGATGCCGCCAACACCATGAATGCCGAATGCATCGAGACTATCATCATATCCCAATTTTTCTTTGATATAAGCAACCGCCAAGAAACAAATTCCCGCTGCCGCAAAACCAATGACCAATGAGGCACCAAATCCAACGAAGCCTGCGGCAGGTGTAATACCCACCAATCCCGCAACGATTCCTGAAATGCCGCCCACAACAGATGGTTTGCCTTTGATAATGCGTTCGAGCAAAACCCATGTGAGACCGCCCGCCGCAGCCGCTGTGTTCGTGACCAGCATCGCCATACCCGCCACAGCATTTGCTGCAACCGCAGATCCCGCATTAAATCCAAACCAGCCAACCCATAATAATGATGCGCCGATAACCGATAACACCAAATTATTTGATGTTGATCCTTCGGCCTTTACACTCTTGCCCAATATTAATGC
>JBIICJ010000053.1:0-9699 GCA_044238965.1 Micavibrio sp.
ATCAGAATAGTGCGCGCGGGCAAACCGTCAGGGATACGTATAGGCATTTCACACTCTCTATATTAGGAAACTCAGTCGTGGTGTCTTAACATAAGGCATTATAAATAAGCAAGAATCCAAATATTTTCATAAATATAATATCAACTGTGGACAATCCATGGAGAAATGGTGCGGTGCAACTTGTAACGGATCAAAGACTTAGGCAATCTTTGCATGGTTTTTTACAACAACTTTACAGATAAAGGAATGTCAGATGACTCCAGTCTATCTTATGATTGCTTGCTGTGCGTTGCTTGCCCTTATTTATGGTCAGGTCGCGTATCGTCAAGTGATGTCAAAATCTGCGGGGAATGCCCGCATGCAAGAAATTGCCGCGGCAATTCAAGAAGGCGCGAAAGCATATTTGAATCGTCAATACACAACCATCGCGTTTGTTGGTGTGGGCGTGACGCTTGTTCTATGGCTTTTGCTCGGATGGCATAGCGCTATTGGTTTCGTCATTGGTTCTGTGGCCTCTGGTTTGGCGGGTTACATTGGTATGAACGTATCAGTTCGTGCCAACGTGCGCGTGGCACAAGCCGCAACCGAAGGTATGAACCCAGCATTGAACATTGCATTTAAATCAGGCGCGATCACAGGGATGTTGGTTGTTGGTTTAGGTTTGCTTGCAGTTGCAGGTTACTATTACTATCTCAAAGAACATGCTGCACTTGAAACACGCCAAATTCTCGAAGGTTTGGTTGGTTTAGGTTTCGGCGCGTCATTGATTTCGATCTTTGCGCGTTTGGGCGGTGGTATCTTTACCAAAGGCGCGGACGTTGGCGCCGACCTTGTTGGTAAAGTTGAGGCAGGTATTCCCGAAGATGACCCACGTAACCCAGCCGTGATTGCCGATAACGTTGGTGATAACGTTGGTGATTGTGCAGGTATGGCGGCAGATTTGTTTGAAACATATGCGGTGACAGTTGTTGCGGCGATGTTGATTGCTTATTCTGTATTTACGCCTGCGGTTCAAGAAATGATGATGTTACTTCCCTTGATCATCGGTGCGTTATGTATCGTGGGTTCAGTGATGGGAACATTCTTTGTTCGTTTAACTTCAGATAAAAGCACCATTATGGGCGCATTATACCGTGGCTTTGTTGCGGCGGCTGTGTTCTCTGCGATTTTGGTGTGGTTACCGATTGCAAACTTTGTTGGCATCGATACGCAACTTCCTCTCGCGGCTGGTGGGTTTATCACTGGTAAATCATTATTGATCGCGGCGGCAGTTGGTTTGGGTGTGACAGCATTGCTTGTTATCATCACTGAATATTATACATCAACTGCATATCGCCCTGTGCGTGAAATTGCGAAGGCATCTGAAACTGGTCACGGGACTAACGTGATTCAAGGTTTGGCTGTATCGCTTGAATCAACTGCATTGCCTGTGATTGTGATTTGCATCGGTATCTACGTTGCCTTTTTGGTGGCGGGATTATTCGGTATCGCGATCGCGGCAACAACTATGTTGTCATTGGCGGGTATGGTTGTGGCGCTCGATGCATTCGGGCCTGTGACTGATAACGCGGGTGGTATTGCCGAAATGGCCAACATGCCAAAAGAAGTGCGCGTAACAACGGATGCATTGGATGCGGTTGGTAACACAACCAAAGCCGTTACAAAAGGTTATGCGATTGGTTCGGCTGGTTTGGCGGCGTTGGTATTGTTTGCGGCGTACACGGAAGAAATCAAACATTATCTTCCTGATTTGGCAAACATCAGCTTCCCACTCCAAGACCCATTCGTGGTAATCGGTTTATTCATCGGTGGTATGTTGCCATACCTATTCGGTGCGATGTCGATGACAGCGGTTGGTCGCGCGGCGTCTGCCGTTGTGGTCGAAGTACGTCGTCAATTCCGCGATATCAAAGGCATCATGGAAGGCACAGCAAAACCAGAATACGGCACAGCGGTTGATCTTCTAACCAAAGCTGCGATCCGCGAAATGGTTGTGCCATCATTATTGCCTGTGGCGGCACCTGTGATCTTGTTCGTTGTGGTTTACAAACTCGGCGGCTTGATGGCAGCGTTCCAATCCTTGGGCGGTTTATTGATGGGTACCATCATCACTGGTTTGTTTGTTGCCATTTCGATGACATCAGGCGGCGGTGCATGGGATAATGCCAAGAAATATATTGAGGAAGGCCACCATGGCGGCAAAGGTTCAGACGCACACAAAGCGGCTGTAACTGGTGATACCGTTGGTGACCCGTACAAAGATACGGCTGGCCCTGCGGTGAACCCGCTTATTAAGATTGCCAACATTGTTGCCATTATCTTGGTTGCGATTGTGGCGAAATTTATGGCGTAAGCCACTGTAAATCAACGTCATCCCGAACTTGTTTCGGGATCTGATCTGGATGCTGAAACAAGTTCAGCATGACGATTTTAAAAAAATATACAAAAACCCTCCGTTTGGAGGGTTTTTTATTGACGTAATGTATGACATTTGATAATTTGCCATATATTCAGTATTTGAAAGGACTGCGTTATGAAACTTAAATCACTTGCTCCGTTTGCTTTGGCATTTTCTTTGACGGCTTGTATACAACGCGTTGAGTCAGAGAACCCACAAGACCCCGCACCTGTAGTTGATACAATTAATGCTGCAAACTTAAGAAATTTACCTGGCGCAGTTGAAGAATTTACTCCCAAAGGTAATCCCAATTATGTCTGTGTAGTTTATCACTCTGGTACTGCTATTGATGTTGGTGTTAGCAATATGCAGTGTTTTCCAAAAGCGGGCACCCCAGCGCCATAATTAAAAACAACTTTCCAACAAAAGCCCCAATTGGGGCTTTTATTTTTTATCCTAATCTGTGACAGTGCGTTCCATGAATTTGACCGATACCCCGCAATTTGATGAAACTGCCCATGTCACGCCGCCATGCGCGCATTTTGGTGAATGTGGTGGGTGTCAATTGCAACATATCAATGATGCGACTTATCAATCATATAAAACGCAAATTGTCATCGATTTATTACACAAAAATAATATCAAACCCGCGCGTATTCATGACACAATTTTTATTCCGCAAGGTGTACGCCGTCGCGTGACGTTTGTCTGTGAACGTAAGGGCACGAATGTTATCATGGGTTTTAATCAACGTCGTTCACATGACATTGTGCCGATTGATACATGTTTATTGATGACGCCTGCGCTTCAATCGTCGTTCGATCGATTAAAAATATCGCTTCATCCAATTTTAAAAGACAATGCCCGCACCGATATTTTCCTTCAAGATATTGGTGGTGATATTGAAATGGTGATTACGGGCGCAATTAATCGTGATCGTCCTGAACCTGATTTATTAAAACATATGGCACAGATTGCCGAACAATGTGGCCTTGCGCGTATTGGCGTGCGCAAAACCGAATTCGATATGCCAGAGACTATGATTTCACTCAAACAAATGACCAAAGATTTTTCGGGGCTGAACGTTACCATTCCGATGGGTGCATTTTTACAACCATCGGATGAGGGCGAGACGACATTGGTCAATATTGTTTTGAATCATTTGCCGCAAAAGAAAAAAATAATAGCCATGGATTTATTTGCGGGGTGCGGTACATTTACGGGTGCATTATTACCGCGTGTGGCGCAGGTCATGGCTTATGAACTTGATCAATTATCAGTTGATTGTTTGCAAAAATCATTGGCGGGGCGGGGAAAATCATATGCCGAACAACGTCATTTATTTCAAGAACCCGTGGTTGCACGCGAAATGAAGAATGTTGATGTGGTGGTCTTAGATCCGCCACGCGCGGGCGCAAAGGAACAATCGCAAACATTGGCAAAATCAAACGTACCGTTGGTGATTTATGTGTCCTGTAACCCACAAAGTTTCGTGCGCGATGCCGATATATTGGCGCGTGGGGGATATGTGTGTTCCGATATATATGCCGTTGATCAATTTAAATGGTCAAGCCACATGGAAGTTGTTGGTATTTTTCACAAAAATATTTAACGGTTTAAATTACCGCCCGTTGCTGTGGTTGCTGCGCTTTGTTTTGCAGAATTGAATCGACCCAAGTTTCCAAGCATTTGTTGCATAAATGTAAATTCGTTTCCTGATGTGGGTGTTACTCGATCTACGATAGGAACATCTTTGCGTCCATCACGGCGTTCAACAATTTTATCAACATAACCATCAGGCAGAAATGAAACGACGTAAATTTTCTCACGTTTAATTTTCGGATCTAACATGGCTTTCTTTTCAGTCAACTGACCCACATAATACCATGTATTCACATCAAACGGCGAAATAGTGGTGGGCGATCCGATTTTGCGGATGACGTCATCCTTGGAATCTTGGCCAGGTACAACTTCCTGCATTTTATATGTTTCAACCAAATTGCCACGGTTCGCCACAGTCGGCGTGCAGGCGGTAAGGGTCATTCCAATAAAAATGAGGGATAAAATGCGTTTCATAGGTAGAAATTATCAGGAATAATTTGAAACTCAAGCCCGAACAGATTAAATATACCCTATGGTTTATATTCCTCCCTTGATGCCGTGGGCGCGCGCCCGCCAAAAAACAGCAAAACGCCTCTTTGCAGACTGCATGGAGCGTGCACGCGATCCCGTATTTTTCGTCGATATGGGCGTGCCTGACACTTTTGATGGACGTTTTGAGATGATTTCCATGTTAGTCGCATCATTGGTTAATCGATTGAACCAAGAAGGGGCTTCGGGGCAAAAATTAGCACAATCATTATTTGATGTAATGTTCTTAGATTTAGAACTTGCTTGCCGCGAGTCAGGGATAGGGGATTTAAGTATTCCACGCCACATGAAACGGATGATGGCTGGATTTAACGGGCGGTTAAATGCCTATGCTGAACAAGATCTTACCAATGCCGTACGTAACAATATCTATGGAACTTTAGAAGAAGTCGATCAAAAATATATAAATCTTATGGTGCATTATATGAAGACAATGAGAGAGGGTTTGAACCGTTTATCCTATCAAGATATTATTGCTGATAATTTTCAACTGAGTGAAAGTAAAGGAATGAATGATGAAACACGCCAAACTGCCTAACCGTGAATTTTCCTTTGCCGTGAATGCAGACGATATTGCATCAACGCCCGTTTCATTTTCATTTTCGCCCAATGAATCGGAGCGCGCAGCGATTGCCAAGCGTTTGGATGTTTTATCATTAACGCGGGCTGAGGCAAAAATTGAATGCACGCGTGAATCAGGGCATATTATCCATGTGCGCGGCGAATTTTCGGCGGATATTACTCAAGAATGCGTTGTCACGCTTGATCCAATACAATCGACCATTGGTGATGAATTTGAATCATGGTTTTCTGATAAAGATCACATTGCATCTTTTAAAAAGGCACAAATCGAAGCCAAAGCCAAAAAAGAATTTATCGAAACACCGATGTTAGAAGAACATGAAGACCCAGAACCACTCGAAAATGGCAAAATTGATGTGGGTGAATTATTCGTGCAATTTTTATCACTGGCGGTAAATCCATACCCACAAAAACCAGGTGTGCGCGTGGCGGATGTTACAAAACAAAAATCAGATGATGATCAAAAATTTATGCCGCAAAATCCTTTCGCTGCATTAAAAAATTGGCGACCAAAGGATTAAGTTTTATCCCAATTTTCTGCTAAACATCTGATTATTCAATGCAATTATATTTACACTTTCAGCTTGTGGTTCAACAAAATCTGGAATGGTGAACCGAATGGCTGTTCCATCTTTAATTACATTTGGGAATGCCTGCGTTAATCCTTCTATAAATAAAGCTGTTGATTGGGTAAACGCTTGTGTCAATAATCCGCTGGCAGCAGGATCATTTTCACAAATAGCTTTTGCACCGTGGTGTTTTCCGACAACTTGAAACGATGCTATGGATAAGGTTGAGGCAAATTCAATCAAGTGTTTTTCATTTGATTGTGCCCATTCATTAATTAAACGTTGATGCTGTGCACGTTCTTCAGGGTTCGATAAAACTGAAAAAACTTGAATCGTAGGCGTTAAAACGCATTGCCCAGAGACATCGACAGGCGTTTCAATAGAGACAATTTCAGATTCCTGCTCTGTGGCTGTATTTGGCTCCGATGCGTCGTGGATTGGGGGAATAAAAATCCAATCTTTGTGAATAGGGTTGGGTCTGTTTTCTGCGGCTATTGCTGTGCTAGAGATTAAAAATGGCAAAGTTGCGGTTGCAAGAGAGCGAGAAGCTTTTTTCAAAAACGCATACATTTTGTGATCCTTTTACGAAGTTCTGTAACAAAGCCTAAGACTCTGTTCGGAAAACCGCAACAAAATTATCATTTTTATCCACCTATATATGGTATAATAATACCGCAAATAAGAATTCATTGAAAAACATAGGTTTTCATCATGTTTTTGAAAAAACAATTTGACAGCTGGCTGGATTTTCGGCATAACCAGCCCATCAAAAATAACTATTTAAGGAATTTTACCAATGAAAACATTTACTGCAAAGCCGTCGAACATTGAAAAAAAATGGTTCGTGGTTGACGCCGAGGGCGTTGTTTTAGGTCGTTTGGCATCTGTTTTGGCGATGCGTTTACGCGGCAAACACAAAGCGACATTCACACCTCACATGGATACAGGTGATAACATCATCGTGATCAATGCTGAGAAAGTAAAAATTACAGGTAAAAAAGCAGATCAAAATGTTTTCTACTGGCACACAGGTTATGCGGGCGGTATCAAAGGTCGTTCACAACAAGAATTGTTGGATGGTCGTTATCCTAACCGCGTTATTGAGAACGCCGTTCGCCGCATGTTACCAAAAGGCGTATTAGGCAGTGCAGTTTTGAAAAATTTGCGCGTGTACAAAGGTACAGCACACCCACATGAAGCACAAAATCCAGCAGTGCTTGATGTTGCGGGTATGAACGCGAAAAACAAACGTTAATTGATACGATAAGGATATTTTAAAATGGCACGTACTCCAAAAAATAAAACCGAAGCAAAAGTTGAAGAAACATCTTTGGCTGATTTGAAAGATTTGGCACAAGCAGATGCGCCTGCTGTTCAAGCAGATGCAGCAAAACCACGCGAACCGAAAAAAGATGCACAAGGTCGTTCATATGCAACAGGTCGTCGTAAAGAATCTGTGGCACGCGTATGGGTTATGCCTGGTCGCGGTAAAGTTGTTGTGAATGGCAAAGAGCAAGATAAATATTTTGGTCGTCAAACACACTTGCTTGTATTGAACCAGCCATTCTTGATTGCAAACCGTGTAAACCAGTTTGATGTAATGTGCACTGTCAAAGGTGGCGGTTTATCAGGTCAAGCGGGCGCGATCCGTCACGGTATTGCGCAGGCATTGCAATTATTTGAACCAACACTTCGTTCACCTCTCAAAGCGGCAGGCATGTTAACACGTGATGCACGTATGGTTGAACGTAAGAAAGTTGGTTTGCACAAAGCGCGTCGTGCGAAACAATGGGTCAAGCGTTAATCTATCGCTTTATCTTTCACCGAATTCAAAAAAGCCCCGTTATTTCGGGGCTTTTCTTTTTGGCAAAATACCCTACATTTAAAAACTACTTTCTCTTTATAGGATTTATATTTCATGAAATTTACGACTCTCGGCTCCAGCGGTATAAAAATCCCCAGTGTGACTTTGGGTACAATGACGTGGGGGCAACAAAACACAGAATCGGAAGCGCATACGCAAATGGATTATGCATTAGATCGTGGAATTAATTTTTTTGATACAGCCGAATTATATTCCGTCCCACCAGAGCCGCGTTTATATGGTCGCACCGAAGAAATTATTGGCACATGGTTTGCCAAACGCAAAAAGCGCGATGATATTATTCTGGCATCAAAGATTGCAGGAGGAGGTCTACCTTATGCGCGGGGCGGAAGCGCATTAAACCGTGTACAAATCTTAGAAGCGGTTGATGAATCATTAAAACGATTGTAAACAGATTATATGGATCTTTATCAATTGCATTGGCCGATGCGGAATTTCCCGCATTTCGGTAAAAATCTGGCGGGTTCATTAGATTTCAAGGAGAATCCAGACTATGTTTCTGATGAACATTTCATTGAAATTTTGACAGCACTTGATGATTGTATAAAGGCAGGAAAAATTCGCTATATCGGTTTATCAGATGATACGGCATGGGGAATTATGAAGTATCTGGAACTTGCAAAAATTCATAATTTACCGCGTATGGTGTCAATTCAAAATGAATTTAGTTTGCTCAATCGTTCGGATGATCCATATGTTGCCGAAGTATGTGTGCGTGAAAATGTGGCCTATCTTCCGTGGTCGCCACTCGCGGCAGGTTTATTGAGTGGGAAGTATGCAAATGGTGCGCGCCCAGAGGGAAGCCGTTGGGCAGTTGAAGATCGCATCGGCCGTCGTCATAAACCATTTCGTGATAATGATGCCTCGCACGCGGCGGTTGTGGCTTACCATGATATAGCCAAAAAATACGGTCTTAATGCTACGCAAATGGCATTGAAATTTTTGGAAATGCAACCATTTGTGGCATCAACAATTATTGGCGCCACTACGATGGATCAATTAAAATCAAATATTGATGCATTTGAATTACCCGATCTATCACCTGAAATATTGGCGGATATTCATGATGTGTATAAACTTTATCCGATACCGTTTTAGTCATGATCATTCGTTCCTATAAAAATATATCGCCGAAAATTGATGAAACAGCATTTATCGCTGAAAACGCTGCCATTATTGGTGATGTGAAAATCGGCGCCGAAAGTTCTGTTTGGTATAATTGTACGCTCCGCGGTGATGTAAATAATATTATTATCGGCAATCGCACGAACATCCAAGATGGCACTGTCATTCATGTATCATCAACCACGCAAGGCACATATGTTGGTGATAATGTCACTGTTGGACACATGGCGTTGCTGCATGCCTGCACCATTGGTGATTATTCGTTTATCGGTATGCAAGCCTGCGTGATGGATGATACAATCATTGAACCGTTTGCGATGGTGGGGGCGGGGTCGTTAGTGCTCACGAAACAACATATAAAATCCCGCCAATTATGGATGGGACGACCCGCAAAATATGTGCGTGATTTAACCGATGATGAAGTTGAATTTTTAAAATTTTCGGCGACAAGGTATGTGAAATTTAGTCGTGGTTATATGACGGAATAATCTGCTTTAATTGATCTTCAAAGGCTATAATTTGTTTATGGGCTTGTGTAATATTATCGATCTTTTGCGGTGAAAAGTTTGGATCGTTATCTTTGATAAAATCTTTGATGCATAAAAATGCATCTACATTATTTTTAAATTCACGTAAAGCTGCTTTGACTTCATTGTTTTCACAGTCAAAACCCATAAGAATGTCATTATAATCAGGATTAGATATAAATACTTGATCCTTCCCAATCCACATATCCAAGAATAAATGAGGATCATCTTTGATACTAAATTCATAATGCGCACAATCAGAATCAGAATCGCGTTTATTCAAAATAAATTCATTTGAAGAAGTGAGATAATTTAATCCTGAAATTAGTGGTGCAAATTTATTAAAGGTCTCATTTGTAATCCGCGCTAAAACATCTTTGACCAAAGCACCAATGGCATAGGGCGCTTTTGCGTCATTATCATTGGCAGAACTCTACGTTATGAATTGTGTTTTTAGACCCT
>JBIICJ010000118.1:0-5493 GCA_044238965.1 Micavibrio sp.
CACCAGTGATCGTGTCATTACCAGCTCCACCACCAAGGGTATCTGAACCGGCCCCGCCAATCAGCGTGTCATTGCCACCCAAATTGGTACCGGTTACAACCAACTCGTGGGTACCGGTCGTTGTGCCAGCATTGACGCGAACGCCGTTGGTCATGGCCACCGCGGACGACACTGTGATGGTATTGTTTATCGCATCCACATAAGTGCCGTCTGCAAGCGTGAGGTCGAAACCAGCTGCATTTTCATTCAACGTGATGTTTTCTACGCCTGTGACCGTAGCACTCAACACAGTGTTACCGTAAGCGCCAGCGTCGTCCAAGCGAAGCGTGTCGGTGTCATTGCCACCTGTTACTGTTTCACCAACTGCAAAATCGGCCACGGCAGAAACAATGAACGTATCGTTGCCGGCGCCACCAACCAGATTGTCAGTGCCTGCACCGCCCGTGATGGTGTCGTTACCGTTGCCTCCATTTATCGTGTCGTTCCCAGCCCCCCCCACAATCGTATCCGCGTTGTTGGTACCTGTCACGGTAGCGTTACGAGTCCAACCAGCATTCGAAGCGTTAAAGTTCAGACTGGTAGCTGTAGGCTCAGTTGTAACTGTGATTCCGGTTGCAAAAGCCGAATTGGCATTCCCTGCAATCGTGACAGTTTGAGTGCCAGTTCCGTTTAGGGCAATTGCTTCAAATTGGGTCACCTTTGCAAAGTCTGTATCTGCCAAAACAACAGCAGGACTTGCCTGCAATACATTTTGCGCATCTCGCAAATCCGTATCGAATCTGAGCGTATCAAATCCGTCACCACCAATAACCGTTGCATCTGTCAATAATTGTTGAGCAGATGTCCGATCTACGGCATTTGTGGGTTGATTGTTAACAAGTACAAATTCAGTAGAGTAAACGACAACATCATCTCCGTTGCCGGCGTTGATAGAGTCCGCACCCCCAAGGCCATTGATGGTGTCATTACCTTGAGAGGCAATAATTGTGTCTCCGGCCGATCCGCTCACAATTTGGAAGCCCTCCAGTTGGTTTGAGAGGTTCAAACTGATCGGTATTTGAAGGTTGGTGGCACTGTCCACCGCGCCCGTAAGCACGATGCTATCCATTCCTAAAAGACGGTTATCAGGGAGCGTGTTTAAGAATGAACTCGTTTCCGTAACCATCAATATGTCTGTGCCATCACCACCATTCACAGTTGCATTTCCACCGCTGATGGTGATATCTCTGGATGAAATTCGTGTAGGTATACCCGTTTCACCATCGACCAACTCGACGGTGTAAAGGGCTATCGCGTTGGTAAGTACAAATGTGTCATTGCCTGTTGTATTACCACCTGTTGGAGCACTGTTTGTTGTGTTACGAGCAGTCGTTCCCAGAGAGCGGCTGTCTGTAAATACAAAACCAGTACCGTTAAGACTCAGCGTGACCGGAAGTCCAACAGCTGCAGCACCATCATAGATTTTGGTGGAACCGTCATAGACACGGAAGTACGAACCCGTAGAAAGTGCTGCCGTGACGTTTCCAGTGATGACAATGGGATTCGTGGCATTTTCAATGCGCCCATCCGTTTGACCTTGGTCAGGAGTGCCTTGGCTATCGGCAATAGTCGTTATTGTTGGATCACGCAAAACAACTGCAGGCAAGACACCATAATTGTAAATATCAAATTCGCCGTCATAAATTCCGAAATCAGCTGCTGTCAAACGGCCGTTGATCTGCGAGACCATGATGGCTTCGCCATTCTCGACCAAGTTATCGCGCGAAGCAACAAGAAAAACAAAGGTTTCATCGTCAGAATGCAAGGCAAAATAGCCGTAAATACCTTGGCCTGAATGAGCAGTGAATTCAACAACGGGTATATAGCCGTCGTTGGCATTATTGTTCTGAAAGAAATCAAGAAAGCGTACACCTAAATCGTCATTGCCAACGGTAGTGTTTGGAGACAGCATTATCCCGTTGCCTGCATTAACGGCATCGGTTAACACATTCAAATAGCCACCCACATTTCCGGCGTAAGTTGCGTTCAAGTGAGGCGTGGTCTGAACAACACCACCAACACCACCAAGTAAAGCCCCGGTGGCAATCATGGCAGAACCGATAATCGGTCCTACAAAAGGAATAGCAAACATTGCATAGCCGGCTACAGCCATTCCCAGTCCTATATAGGATGAAGTGCCATCTGAGCCTGAGATTGTTGGGACCTCGGTAGTAGCACCCGATAAAAGTCCACGTCCGTCTTGTGCAATGTGCACAGAGTTTGGTGAGGCAATGGTGGGGTTGTAAAAAGGATCGTGTAAAAAGTTGACACCGCCGTTGTAGGCCTGCGCCTGAACATAGTCTGCGTTGACATCCAAGGACAAAGCCGTTCTGCCGCTTCCTCCTGCAAAAAAAGAGTCAATGACCCTTTTGTTGAGCATGACCAGATCGGCATTTGCCGGTGTGCTTGCGATGGTAAAACCTTCTACAAAATGTTTACTTCGGCTGCCATCAAACTGGTCAATGTAAATTCGGTCGTTGCCCGCTTGGCTTATGTTGTAGTAATTACTGGCCGCATTACCATATAGCCAATCGTTACCTGTACTACCAACAATTGTGTCCACGCCACCCAAGCCACGAGCTACGATTTTGCCATTGTTGACCACTTGGCTTCCGCTCAGATCAATACGCTCGGCGTCACTGCCGATTTGATCGACAACATACCCACCAGCTCCAGCGCCATTAGCAGTACCTAGCCCTTCGATAATCACTGTACCGTTGCCTAGGACACGAAGGAAATCAATGCCAGCGGTCCAGTCAGTGATACGGTCGGTAGCAACTCGCGTCACAAGATCAGCAGTATCAGCTGTTCTGATAACCGTTGCTCCATCGAGGCTCAAGCGTGAAAGTACACCTGAAGGATCGGTAGACTGTGGCGCCGTGCCAGACAGGCGTGTAGTAAAGTCGGTTGTCATGATGGAATCACCATCAAGACCAGCGTTGATATTGCCTACGCCGAAATAGTCTCCACCATTACCACCGGTCAAAATGTTGCCAGGAAGTGCAGACCCAGTGATGGTGGTGAACGTGCTGGCACCACCGAACAAGTAGTCCACATCTGTGCTGCCGGTCAGTACATCATTCCCACCAAAGCCATACATGGCGGTTCCGAGCACTGGCGTTGCTCCTTGACCGGTACCCTGGTTGGTGGCGTAGGCATTTTGGCTGGTGGTACTGTAATTGTTGGCGTTTACCTCGGCCGCAGACGTGCCTAGGTAAACCTCGTTAAACCGGTTATACAAGCCCGAGTTGTTGTCACGCACATAAAGACGAAGGTGTCCATCAATAGCTACTGTTTCCTCATTGACCAAGAGGTGCTGGTTGCCATTGGTAGTTATGTGGTCACGGCTCGCAGATTGCGTACCGCCGGTTGTATCACCGTTAAAAGTTTCAATGATTGCAGTACCAACATGCACGTTTTGAGTTGCGTAATGGACGCTTTTAAAACTTGCCGCGATAAAACGATCTGTGTAACCGTTTAAAGCAGCATTGCTTAAATCAATGTTGTCAAAACTCCCACGATCACCTGTGGATGACACGTTGGTACCCGGCTGAAAAACATCGCCATCTGGTCTGTTTCTTGAAGCAGCATAAATCTCGTCAACTTCTCCATAGTTGAGCCGGCCATTTGTGTTGCCCCAAGTAGTTCCGCCACCTTCTATCCGGACTTGGTATCCGGAGTGCAAACTGTAAGCATCAATTTGGCCATCAGCCCGTCGAACCAGAGACCAATACTGCGTGCCACCTACTCCTGGGTGATCAATCAGTCTGACCTGGTCCCAGCCTGTCCCTGTGAACAAGGTACTGTCACGCGTGGCACCAGTGTAAAAAATGACGTGGTTACCCACATTTGTTTCTATGGTGTTCAGAGAGCCGTCGGTTGTAAAACCTGTTTTGCCCACAACTTCTAAATTGACAGTCTTGTTTGCAGGGGCATCAATATGCTCCACACCCCTGATATTCAATACAAATGTGCCGTTTTCAGCCAGCGTCAGTCGGTCTTCGTTGATTGCGTTTGCGTTAACGTTGTGCAAACCCATGTCAACAAAAGCAACTTGCTGTACCTGGTAATTGGGCAGCGCTGCAATGTTCCAATGGTTGTTGATCCTCTCACCAGGACCCGTGACCTCGCGCCATGGAGACAACAGCGTGTCATTGCCAATGATGTTGAACTTAAAGGGGCTAACGTTCCAGACGGCCATATCTTATCTCCAGCAAAACAAGTGCCCCATTGAAGGGGCACTTGAGGATTACTACTAATTAAACGAACATCAAATAGAGCTGATGAAGTTCTGTGAAGTCAGGCTGTCGGCACCGACACCCATCAGCACACCAATCAGTTCGACAGTGTCAGTGTCAAAACCGTTTGTTGCACCGTTCGTATCGGCAAAGTCAAAACCATCACCTTCAGTAGCTGTTGCTGCATAAATCCAAGCGTTGGAATCAGCAGAAGTGCCGTCGTAAATCACCACATAGTAGTTACCGTCCTGAACGTTGTTCAGTTGGTCCAACATCGTGGCAACAGCACCCAAGTTGCGTCCATCGTTGATCTGGAAATTGCTAGCTACTTCAATAACAGAGTTGACGGCCAGGCCAGATAAGTTGTTGGTCGTAAGACTGACGTTATCAGCAAAGCCACCAATAAACCTAGCAGTACTACCTTCAAGGTACGCCACCCTGTCGCCGTTGTTACCTGCGGCGAAGCCGTTGATGATCACATCGTCAATACCAGTAGTGCCATTCCAGAGCGCAATCGTTCCATTGAGCGTGGTTGCGTTACTGTCTCCAAGGTTGGCATTACCATCACCGCCAGCAGCCTGATCAACCCACTGGCCACCCAAGCCACGTTGTGCCTGGGGTGATCCAGTAACAAGTGTGTCATTAGTGGTGTTGCCAATCAAATCGTTCCTGATAAGGATCGTGTCCTGTCCACCACTTGCCAGGTTAATAGTCAAGTCGCCACGAGTTCCGTCGGTTCCATTTGTGGTAATCCGATCGCTTCCACTTCCACCAACAATGCTTGTGTTCCCTGTAACTTGTGTGAAGGTGTTGCCAGCATTCGAAAGCTGATAGGTTTCAATAGATCCAATACCAGTCAACGTTCCTCCATTTGCAAATACCAGCGTTTGGACTCCTGCGGCTGCATCAATTACGAGATTGTTTGTACGCATAGTCTCATTCTGAGCAACCGTTACTCCAAGGCTCGAGGTGCTGCCATTGAAGTCAACTTGAGTGCCACTGATTTCTCCAGCGGCCACTGCAGCAGCTGAACTGATTGAAGCCGCAGATATGTTGCCACCTGTTGTCGCGTCAATCACTTCTATATTGGTATAGGTACCGTTCACCGTCAGACCATTCACCACAACCGTATCAGCACCTGCACCACCGGTGATGTTCACACCAGTTTCACCAGCGTTGACCGTGATCACGTTGCCAGCAGCAGACAGCAGATAGT
>JBIICJ010000054.1:0-9575 GCA_044238965.1 Micavibrio sp.
CCGTCACATTTGGCGGCGGGATCATAATGCAATATGGATCAGCTGCGCTTTGCGGATTGCAGGCAAATGCACCTGATTGTTCCCATCGTTTATAATGGATAGATTCAATTGTTTTCGGATCAAAAGTCTTATCAAGCATGGCTTATCTCTGCATGTTTTGCGGTTTTATCAATTGTTTATAATCACTATGGGATAAATGGGCAAGGATGAGGTGCGCTTAGTCGCGCACATGCCGTGAGAGTTTTTCGAGCTCTTTTTCCACCAATCGTTCAACGATTGTGGGCACATGGTCGTTAATCCATTCACGCAACATCGGGCGCAACATATCTTTGACGATATCTTCGAGCGTTATGCGACCATCGGCATATAATGTTTTATTTTCGTCGCGTTCAACGGGAATGTTACCCATTAATTTGGTAAAGGCTTGGGTGGTTGCTGTTGCTGCTACTGTACTAAAAATTGAATCATCACTTTGTGACAAATCTAAATTACTATCACGCCCTTTTTCTTCATGTACACTTAAGTCCAGATCAACATTTGCAAATGATGATGGTGATGGGTGTGGTTGTGGCGATGATGGAATAGAATATTTATCCTCTGCGGCGGATAAATCTAAATCGGATTTACGGTCATCTTCGATCGGGCTGGTGAGTTCCAACACATCCGCAAACGAAGATTCAGCAGGCGCATCATTTTTCAAAGTTAAATCAGATGTGCGCGCAGGTTCATCCTTGGCCGATAGATCAACCGCCGCGTCACGCGCAGGTTCATCATCGTCGGATATGATCTGACGAATGGAAGCCAAAATTTCTTCGATGGATGGTTCTTGTTCCGCTTTGCCCGACATGTCTTTGAAATCCCATAGTAAATTTTTACTAGAATGTCTTAACCTTAAGCCATTGTCAAAGCTGAACTTATTGGTTTTCCCCTAGAGATTGCATAAAGATCGCAATTAAGGGCTTAAAATCCGCGTCGCGCCGTGGAAATCTCACGATTATAGTCAGGAACGCGGTCGCCAAAGCCTAAATATTTCGGGGTCAACATGCCCATGGCGGCCAAAAGCCCGTACCGCGCCACCAATTCATCCCGACGTGCCACAATCAGGGCAATTTGAGCATCCAACAATTCTTGGTCAGAATCGAGTGTATCAATCACTGAACGCGCTCCAAAATCAGCCTCTTTTTTTGTACCAAAACGTGCGACGCCTGCAGATTTCACTTGTTGTTCGCGTGCAGTGATTTCGGCCTTGGCGGCTTGCCAATCTTCCCATTGTGATGTGACCAGCGATGTCACGCTGCGTTCGGTTGCGACAATATCCGCTTTGCGCGCATTAAACGTTTGACGCGCCTGTTTCACGCGCGCGGTGGTTGCGCCGCCTTCGTATAATGGCACGGTTGCCACAACGCCAAATGTCGCGCTGTCTTGTTGTTCAATTCTTGTTGATGGATCTTTGGCAGATGATAACCCTGCACGCAATGAAACTTCGGGTAAATGTTCGCCCAATTTGCTGTTAATTGTGTAACCTGCTGCACGTTTATTATGAACCGATGCCCGCAGATCAGGATTCCAATCAAGGGCTGTTTTTATTGCCATTTCGAGCGATTCTGGCATTTCAATACCCGAAACAGGCAATGCCAAATCAACCGCTTCCATACCAGTAATTTTTTGGAATTGTGCGAGAGTCGATTTATAACTTCCTTGTGCCTTGACCACATCGGCTTTGGCACGCGCTTGACGCGATTCTGATTGCGCCACATCTGTGCGTGTGACATCACCCACATCAAATCGTGTGCGTGTTGCATTCATTTGTTTGGTTAAAACATTTAAATTATTTTGATTTAATGTGACAGCACCCTGATCACGAATAACGTCAGCATAGGCGGTGATGGCTTCCAGTAAAATATTTTGTTCGCGCGATTCCAAATTCGCTAATGCACCACGAATAGTGCTTTGTGCGGCACTAACATCTGAAACAGTACGACCACCGCGGAATAAAGGTTGGGTTACATCCACCTGCCCTGTCGTTGTGGTATTTGACCCATCATTGCTGGAATCGAAAACTGATGAGGTTGAAGATGATGCTGAATCTGTTGATGTATCCGTACCAATCACCGATCCTTCCGCCGAAACATTTGGTTTCCATGCGGAATCTGCGATTGGCAATTGTTGAAAAACGGCCCGCGTTTCCGCGCGCGCACTGACTAATTCAGGATTTGTTTCATAAGTTGATACCAACGTGTTTAAAAACATTTGATTGGCAGGATCAACAGGTAACAACGCCAACATTTCATCATCAATTTTTTGTTGGATTGTGTCAGTTGTTTCACTAACTGGCTTTTCTTTCTTTGCAAATGCATCAGTGGATGGCAGGGCCATTGTTAACGCTCCGCACATGGCTGAGCATAGTAAAAATCTTAAAACAGAATTTTTTGTCATTTCAAAATATCTTTCACTTAAAATAAAAATTTTACGTCTGGCTCACAACCTTTTATATAAGGTGCGTTTTCATCTTTGACAGTATGTTCAACCAAATTATTTGCCATTTTTGTGATCACAATCACGCGCCCAACAAGTTTTGGATTTTGGCGCAAAACGCATGTTAAACGGCCATTTTCATTCAATAAATCCGCAATTTTTTGTGGCACATTCGCAACCGCGCCATTCATGATAATGACATCAAAATTCTGCCCTAATGGGATGTCATTTATAGTTGGTGAATCAGTAACGCTTGATGATAACTCACGAAGTAATGCTGCCGAATATCCTGTGGCATCCCCCACAACCAAAATTTTATCATGGGGCATGATGTTTGCATGTTCAACCAATAAACCATGAATTAATGGTTCTAATAAATACTTACCATTTCCAATATCAATTGTTTCATCAATATAACACGCGGCACCTAAATGACGCGGAACAAAATTTTCACGCGGAACAGCACGATATGCATTCATCACGGCTTCGGTAATAATGCCTGATGGCTGTAATTGACACACGACCATCGCTTCGCGCGCTTGGGCGTATTGATCATTAGTAGAGGATGAAATTGAGGGTTGTGCTGTCGATGTCATAAAAATGGTTTTACCCTATTCGTAAGATTGTTTCCAGACCCTATCCTTCCGATGAAATTTGGGCAAGACTGCCCCTTTTCTTTTCCGAAAAAACCTGTTAGATATCCAAATTCTTGAAAAGTACTCGGGAAAAATGGCGCGATGGCCGAGTGGTTAGGCAGAGCTCTGCAAAAGCTTGTACACCGGTTCAAATCCGGTTCGTGCCTCCATTTTTCCCCTTGACGCGGCGTGTGGGGTCAATTATTCCTTGTCGCCGCAAAGGTAAAGTAACGTAACCGCAAATTCCCTGATAGCTCAGCGGTAGAGCTAGCGACTGTTAATCGCTCGGTCGTAGGTTCGAATCCTACTCAGGGAGCCATTTTTATCCATAGATCAGTGCCCTGAGCTTAAAACTCCACAAAATTATACATTTGCAAAAAACTTGACATTATGTAAATAAATAGTTAATATTCTAGGGCTATGGAAACCCAAAAACCTCCTTTTGATAGTGAAACGCAAGGTGAAATACCTGTAAACTTGAAATACACTGCCTATCGTGGTGGCATAAAGCCTAAAAAAGGCCTTTCAAAAACTGCAAAATGGGGGATTGGCGCTGCCCTAACATTGGGTGTCTCTGTTTTGGGTTTGAATACTTACTTAAATCGCGCCTATACAGAATCTGTTTGTAAGACCACCCCTCTCACCGCCATGATGTGGCAAGGTGGAGATGATGCCAAACGAACAGAAACCATCCAAAAAATTGAACAATATTTATCGACCACAGATAACCGTGATGACCAAATCTTGGGTGAAGCCGCGTTAGAATTATTACGCGCAAATACAAATGATGTTGATGTAAATTCTTTTGATAGTGATGTGGCTGAAAATTCCGTCATTCAATACCTATCCTATATCAATGATATGCGCGGCGATCGTTTCGACGAAGCACTTGAGACCATTACAAACGCGATTGATAATCGTGCCTTAGATTGCGCCGAAACGGGCGCATGGGATACCAATAATCGCCGTAATAATATTATTCGCTATGCCTTTAATAACAGCCATTTTGATAGCGCCTATAAAATCGCCAGCCATATCTTTTCAAACGATCCGACAACGCAGTATCAATTAAATTTATGGGCAGGACAAATTCAATTACATCCTGATACACCTGATGCTGATGCTTCAACTGCCCGTATGCATTTCGAAAATGCGCGTGGCCTTGCGGAATCTGATGTGAATATTGCGCGCACGGAATATTATCTCGGGCAAGCTTATAACGCGTTAAATGATACAGAAAATTCATTACTGCATTATACAAATGCAAGCCATTACGCGCAGAATATCTATGGGCAATTAGGGGCTCAGTTTACTGGCAAACCTGTGGATGTTACCATTCCTGCGGTTACCAATAAACCGAATGATCCACCATTGGCGATGGCTGTTACAATTGATGATTGCACGGATCGTTTATTGATTGATCAACGTGCCAATATTCAAGCCGTGCCAGCATCCTTAACAAAAATGATGACATTATACACAGTGGCGCAAACCATCGCGATGCCGAATACTGATTTTAATTTTGATACATCTATTTCTGTGCCGCAAATTGCGCATGATAAAATTGAGTCTGATTTAGCTGTTTTCGAAGCTTTAACCGTAGGCCGTTCACTTCCAGCAGGAATGTTTATGACGATGACAGGCGCAAAATCAGATGCCTTAAGTGCGGTGACTATTGCCTTTCGTGCTGCCCAAGCCCGTGGATGGAAAGGTACACCCGAACAATTAAACGATCGTTTTGTTCACCAGATGAATTTGAACGCACAACGTTTGGGCATGACCAATACAGATTTTGGCAATGTCATTGGAAACAACGCGGCAAATGGCGATGATGGCAATCTCAGCACTCCGCACGATATCATAAAATTAATGAATGCCTTTCACCGTGATTACCCGCAATCACTTGAAATTTCGTTGGGACAACGTGAAATTGATATCCGCCCTGTATCAACATCAACATTTCCCAGCAGTCGCAACCTTCGTTACAATTTAAATGTACAGTTTGCAAAAACAGGATTTACCGATGATGCAGGTTATAACGAAGCGTTGAAAGTTGAATTCCGCGATATTACAGGCAGGCAATCAACGGCTACTATCGCTGTATTTGGCGCTGATAGTGCCGATAACCGTTATGATGTTATCAGGGGCGTAATTTCCCATTTACCACAAATTGATACGCGGGCTTTTTGTGCGGCTCCCGCTAATTTCCGTTATCATCCTTTTACTTTGGCATCATATACCGCACGCCGCGCACCCTAACCAATTAACATAAATCAAAAATTGATTGATCTTGGCGCTGTTTTTCGCTACATCCTTGACCTATGTCACAATCCGCCGAACAAAAATCAAAGATACTCCCCACGTTTAAAAAATTATACGTGAAAACATGGGGTTGCCAAATGAACGTCTATGACACGCGCCGCATGCAAGATTCATTGCGCGGTTTAGGGTATCAATCAACCGAAGATGCCGAAGATGCCGACATGGTCATTTTAAACACATGTCACATTCGTGAAAAAGCAACCGACAAAGTTTTCTCTGATCTGGGTCGTCTGCGCGATTATAAATCTTCCAAAGAAAAAAATGGCGGGCAAATGATTATCGCCGTTGCGGGATGCGTTGCGCAAGCCGAAGGCGATGTAATCATGGATCGCGCGAAATATGTTGATATGGTATTCGGCCCGCAAAATTATCATCAATTGCCCGAAATGGTTGCGAATATTACCAATGCGTATGGCAAAAACCGTATTGTGAATACTGATTTTCCTATCGAAGAAAAATTTGATTATTTGCCCGAAGAAACACAATCACAAGGTGCCGTTTCATTTATTTCTATTCAAGAAGGATGCGATAAGTTTTGTACATTCTGCGTTGTGCCCTATACGCGCGGATCAGAATTTTCACGCGCACCGATGAAAATTTTAACCGAAGCCAAGCGCGCTGTTGATATGGGATCAAAGGAAATCAATTTGCTTGGGCAAAATGTGAATGCGTATCATGGTGTTGGTGCAGATGGATCAACATGGAATTTGGGGCGTCTTCTTTATGCCGTATCCGAAATCAAAGGATTGGAACGCATTCGTTATACAACATCACATCCGCGCGATGTTGATGATGAATTAATCAATGCACATCGTGATATCAAAACATTAATGCCGATTTTGCATTTACCTGTGCAATCAGGATCGGATGCCATTTTAAAAACCATGAACCGTAAACATACGGCGGAATTTTATATGGATATCATTGCCAAATTGCGCGCGGCGCGCCCTGACATTGCCTTTTCATCTGACTTTATTGTTGGATTCCCAGGGGAAACAGACAAAGATTTCGAAGACACAATGGATTTGGTACGCAATGTTGGCTTTGCTATGGCCTATTCCTTTAAATATTCACCCCGCCCAGGCACGCCCGCCACAAATATGCAGGGTTTGGTGCACCCCAAAATCCAGACCGAAAGGTTAACGCGCCTGCAAAGGTTAATTTTTGACCAGCAACAAGACTTCAACGATTCCATGGTTGGAAAAACAATTCCCATCTTATTTGAGAAAGTTGGAAATATTTCTGGACAAATCCATGGTCGATCTGCCTACTATCAAGCAACGCATGTAAACGCACCGTCTCGTTTAGTTGGACAAATTGTGGATGTAAACATAAAAACAGCCACTATGAATTCGTTAACAGGTGAGGTCGTCATCGCGGAGTAATATAAAAAAAATATATGAACAGAGTTGAGTTGGGAGAGTAAATTATGAGTAGAAAAGGTTCAGAAGCGCAAGCAACACATGATCCACGTTTACAATTTTTTTCTGCGGCGAATGGTGCAGGCAAACTAGTTACTGAAGTTTATTCCGAAGAACGGTCAAGTGTAAAAATTCAATTGATCGGTCGCCAAAATGATCATCGTAAAGCTATTTTAAACGCAGACGTCAATATTACCTATGGCCCCGCAGGAACGGGTAAAACATTTGTTCCCGTTGCTACTGCGATTGAATTGATGTGCCGTGAAGATAGCTCTATCAGAAATATGATTTATATCCGCCCTGCTGTGATTGCTGGTGGTAAAACACCACCTCCTGTCCCAGGAAGTGTAGGCGCAAAAAATGCTTATCTCCTATCACCGCTTTTGAATGTTATTGAAAAAACATTAGATAAAAATACATCACAACGCATTATTAATGATTTAAATAATGGCAATACAAGCACTGGCAGCCAATCAAAATTCAAAGATGGTGCTATTCGTTTTGAACCATTAGGCTTTCAACGCGGTGATACATTTGATGATACAATTATTATTGTTGACGAAGCAGGATCTGCATCACAATTAGAACTTGAATTATTACTTGGTCGTCTTGGCATGAATTCTAAAATCTGTTTTGTTGGTGACCGTGCACAAAAAGATATTCCACAACCATCACGCACTGTTGCCGAATTTGCAGAAATTTCACGGGCATTATTTGCTCCCATTTATTCTGCGATGAATATTGATGAAGAAAAATTAGCTGGTAATGATGCAACAATACAAGGCATCATTGATCGTTATTCAAAACAACCATTATCTGCTTTTGAAAATATGATTATTAATGCACGCTCTCACTATGACTCAGCTTGCAGCGTATTTGAATATACCGATGCAGATATTGTTCGCTCGCCTGTTATTGGTCGCGTTAGCGGTAAGCTTTTCCCACAAGTTGCCGTGGATAACGAACGCTTCCATGAACGTATCAAGGAAGCCAAGAGATTAGCGAGTGGAATTCAACCAGCATAGATATTTTACCTCTCTTTAACGAATTCGCGCTACTGTTGTAGATATAGAAGTGTTATAATAGAGAGGTGAAAGCTATCGGACCCGCACTCGAATTTGACAATTCATCCTATCTACCCCTGCTCTTTGGGGAGAGAAATTCTCATCTAAAACATCTTGAAAAAGCCTTAAGTGTTCAAATTGCCGATCGTGGCAATATGCTCAATTTATCTGGCGATGATGACAATGTCGAAATCGCCGAAGACGTTTTAAAATGGATGTATAAAACATTACAAAAAGGCCGTGACCTTGGCATTCCCGAAATTGATGCTGCCATTCGGTTTGCTAAATCACATTCCGAAGCCACGCATGATGTGCAAAAATTTTCCGATGCGACTATTGTCACCCGTAAAAAAACATTAATGCCGCGCACACAAACGCAATCAGATTATATCCGCGAATTGCGCGCACATGAAATGACATTTGGAATTGGCCCTGCGGGTACGGGGAAAACATATCTCGCCGTTGCCGCCGGCGTTGAAATGTACGAAAAACAATTAATTGAACGCATGGTGTTTTGTCGCCCCGCCGTTGAGGCTGGTGAAAAACTCGGCTTTCTTCCTGGCGATATGAAAGAGAAAATTGATCCCTATCTCCGCCCCATCTATGATGCATTATTTGATTTCTTGGGCGCAGAAAAAGTCACAAAAATGATGGAACGCGGCGAAATTGAAATTGCCCCCCTCGCCTTTATGCGCGGGCGCACGCTTGCCAATGCGTTTGTGATGCTCGATGAGGCGCAAAACACAACATCGAGCCAAATGAAGATGTTTTTGAGCCGTATGGGCGATGCCACGCGTATGGTGATTACGGGCGATCCCACACAAATCGACCTACCGAGCGGCCAAATTTCAGGCTTAAAAGAGGCAATCTATATCTTGAATGGCATTCCCGATATATCCTTCGTTGAATTTTCTAACAAAGATGTGGTAAGACACAAATTAGTTGGAAAAATTCTACAAGCCTATGACGATAACCGCGCCTAAATTACACATTACCATTGACGATCCGCGTTGGCAGTCCCATCGTTTGGGATTAGAAAAACTATGTACGCACGCCATTACGCACGCATGGTCATTAATTGGTAAAAAAAAATCACCGCCGATTTTTGTATCCATCACATTTACAAATGATAAAATAATCAAAAAAATAAATGCACACACGCGCGGTAAAAATAAACCAACAAATATTTTATCGTTTCAAAATTTTGAATCCGTTTCCGATTTACCACCACTTAAAACACCTGTTCCTGTTGGCGATTTAATTTTGGCTTACGAAACCATTTTTGCTGAAGCGGAATCCGACAATAAAAAAGTAAAACATCACCTCACCCATCTGCTGATTCATGGATTTTTGCATTTGTTTGGTTATGACCATATGAATGAAAAGGATGCCAAGATCATGGAATCATTGGAAATAAAGCTTTTAAAGGGTCTTGGCATTTCCAACCCTTATCTTTAATATAGATATCATTATGACCGAACACAAAGACCCCCTGTCGTGGATCAAATCAATCCTCTCCCGCAAAAAAGATGATAGCGACGATTCATTGCGCGAAGCATTGCAGGAATATATAGAAGAATTATCTGACGATCCAACAGAAGAATCCCCCTCACCGCATGAACGTATGATCATGTCAAATATTTTGGAATTGCGCACGA
>JBIICJ010000134.1:0-9522 GCA_044238965.1 Micavibrio sp.
CTCCAACTTTACAGGAGTATAGTAACTGTAAGTCTACATGGATACACGCTGCAACAAGTAGCTGAGAGCCACCCATTGCAGCGTATGGTGTACTAGCGTAAGGAACGCTACCGTACATTTCTTACAGTACTCCCTGCTTAAGCGCAATCTTTGCAAGCACAGCCAAGAACTGTGGCATGATTGCAATCACATCTGGATTGGCATCAAGAAAGTCTTGACCCAATTGTTCAGCCAGCGAAGGAATGCTGGTGATGTTCCGTACCACATTGTTTGTAGCAATGTTGGACAATGCTGTTGCATTACCTTTGACCCAGAAGGATTCTAGATCGTACACATCACCATCACGACGAGCAATGTTAGTTCCGGTCAGAAACCATTGATCGTAGGTAGCCCCTTCTACAGGAGGAACTACCGTAGGATCTGTTGCTGGAATCTCAGGAAACACAGGTTCAGGAATCGTATCAGCCATTGGAATCTCCTTTGTTAAATACCGTATCGTCCACGAAGCAGTTCAAAATTGGTAGCTACTTCTGTAGAAGTAAGCACTTTATTTTTCCAAACTCTAGATGAATAAATAGAACCATTCAAATGGAATTGGGTATCAGATATTCCTATGCTTCCAAAATAATTTCCAAGAAACAGTGAAGTTCCTACAGTATCGCTTCCTTGATCACCAGTATTAAAATTAAAACTTCTAGTAGCAATAATGCTTCCATTTAAATATGTATTATGATTATTTGTAGTTGCTGTTTTATCAATAGTAGAACAAATATGCCATATTTTATTTGTAAGTTGTGAAGGAGTATGCGTCCAATCTGTATAATTTCCAGATGTACTTCTTCCAATAGAAAATATAAAATTTGTATTATTATCTACGATTACTAAATACCAACAATATGTTGGGGTTCCATTAGATGTTCTGCTTTCAAATATATATTGTCTACTTTGTGCGCTTCCAGTCGTTTTAAACACAACATCAAAAGAAATTTGATTTATGTTTTGCCATTTAAATTCACCGCAATTTGTAATTTCAATATAATCTCCAGTACCATCTAATATAAATTGTCCCTTATTATTTGAATTAAATGTTGTATTATAATACAAAATACCATTTCTTCCATTACCACTTATGTCTGTCCAAGTAGTTCCTGTACCGGGATAACTGATTCTGCTCCCAGCATCCAGACACATATCAGGAGCCCTATTGAGAGCTACTGCGTTGCCTCTGCGTTTGTATGCCCTGTTGAGTCCAGCCATTAGGAGACCCTCCATCCGGCTGCGCCTGAACCATTGCTAGTGGCATCATAGATCAATTCAGCGTAGTCATTAGGTGCCAGAATGATGTCAGCACCTGTAGAACTAAACATTCTATTCGCTGCTGTGGATGATGCGCTGTTGTGCGATAGCGTTAGGTTCGCTGTGCCTACATTGTAGACTCGGATCATGCGTCCATCGACATGGACTCCGCTAGTGTAAGGGGCAATTCCAGTAAGACTACAGGCTGTGGTACAATTCAACCTTTGGAAAGCTGAAGGCCCCATTACCCAGTCGTTTGTGTTTGCAGCAAAATTTGTTGTAAATGATTTAAATGCTAATGAGCCACCTTGTGAGTTTGTTCCCTGCATTGAAGCATCTACAGCAAATACTCCTCTTGATGCAGAATAAATTGATGAATCTTCGGCAAGTGTAATCGCATCGTTTGTAGTATTGGACCAATAAATTCCACCACCTTTTGACAAGCGTATATAACCCTGCCTAAAACAAATTGTATCCGTATTATTTATTGTCCACACAAACATATTTGCGCCGGAATTATACCACATTCCTGTTGTGGTATTATTTATCTGAAACGCAAGATCTGCTTTTGAACTTCCTGTGTAAAATTGCAATTTTTTAGTACATTGGATGATTCCATCCCCACCACTTGTACCCTGCGCTCCCGGTTGCAGGATAATATTCCCACCAGCACCTACACCAGAGCCATTACCAGCCGTGATGGTTACGCTGTTACCAGCAGACTGAATCGTAGCTGTACCAGACTGAGTAGCAGCAGCCGTACCTACTGTTGCGTTTGTGACCGTGAACTGCGTAGCAGACGCTGTAGTAATGGTTTGGTTGGACAGGTTGAGGCTTGACCCTGTTGTGATGGTCAACCCTGTAATAGACACGACTTGGCCAACGCTGAATGTATTGGCAGCCGTGTAGGTTACTGTGGTTCCGTTGCCTGTTGCTGCTGTGACTGTTGCAGCAGTAGGGAGAGGAATTGCATTTATTGCATTGTCATATAATGCTCCTGATGCAGTTATATATGCCAAAATCGTTCCACTACTATTTTGCCACTCTTGCAAATTTGCAGTCTGAGATGCAGCACCCTGAACAATAAGTCCTTTAGTTGATGCGCTATGCGGTTTAATAGTAGTTCCAGCCGTTGTAACATTAAACAAATAATTTGTATGTAATGCTGAAGCAACACTAAATCCAACATTAGGAATAATTTGCGTTGATACATCAGAAGATGTTCCATTACCATTACCAATATAAAAACCTCTGTTGCTAGCTTCAAGACTTAATCGAAGAAGTGATGTTGCTTGAATAAAACGAATACCGGCATTTTCAAAGTTAAGTCCCATATCTTTTAAGAAAATATTGTTTGATGCGTAAAGGCTGCCAATTCCAAAAGAAGATGTTGTCCCACCAGAATAACCAGCGTTATTGACAAAAAACCATCGGTCAATTTGAAATGCTGGGTAATACTGGTGATATAGGCTTAAATGCGATTCTCTTCCACCATCACTATCATTTTCCCATCTTGCCTGTAAATTTCCCGGAGCAGTAGTAGTGTTTGTATGGCCAGTAATGGCTTGGTGATATTTTGTAGCAGGAGAAATCCCAAGCCCTAAATTTGCAGTATTAGTAATTTGAGCAAGTATAGTTCCACTATTATTTTGCCACTCCTGCAAATTACTTGTCTGCCCAGCGACCTGTTTAACAACAACCTTTCCATCACCACCAGTCGTAGCCTGTACCCCAGCCTGAAGAATTAACGATCCGCCAGCACCACTCGTCACACCAGATCCAGCAGTAAAGGTGAGGTTATTACCTGCACCAGAAACTACAGGGACAGAGGATAGTGCATTAGTCAGCGAAGGATAATTCTTCTCCCACAATTCAGTAGTGGAATTGTAGACAATGGTTTGCCCATTGCTGGGAGATTGGGCAGCAACATTATGCAGTTCGTCTAGCTCGTAACCGTTTTGCACTTTGACAAAGATCTTCCCTTGTACAGTCCCTCTTTCAACAATGCCTACATACACTAGATGATTTGGCGCATAAGGCTTTGTGCTGGTGAATTCTCCAGCTACAGTAGGACTAAGATAAAGCTGCGTTCCTGCTGAATAGCCTTTGGTGTCCACATTGTCAATCAGCCCAATAATCGTCACATAGCCGTTTGAGTTGTCATCAAGATCTGCTGAAATCATTCCCAGCGTTTGTGCTGAGTTGGCATCAGAATCAGCAATAGCTTTCGTGACTGTGGAAATCTGTCCAGTAGATCCGCTGATGTAGACGACCGTACCTTTGACTAGCGTCGCCCCTGTAGTGTTTCGAACAGCAACCAGAACATTTAAAGTGGCAGGAGCAACAGCAACAGACAGGTCAGAAATCGTCCCGGTCTGATTGATCGTTACGCTACCATCCGTAGAGGTAACATCGCTGAGAATCGTATTGGCCGTAGGGCCCATGAAAACATCTTTGACACCAGCAGTAAACACTACAGCAGCATTAGCATTGGTGGATGCGTGTACAGTAGTCCTAGTCAGCGTGTTGACCGCTGAGTAAGTACCAATGCCTGTTTCCCATTCAGAAGCATTGGAATTGACGATTACATAGGCACAGGTGTCACCGATGGATAACTGAGATGCAAACGATCTGTAGCCTGAAGCAGCACCCGCCAAGGTAGCAGGACCTGTACCGGTTACAGTAGTTGTTTCTTTTACCCGATCAGCGACAATGTATGCCATTTCTGTTCCCTCTGCTTAAATGTATTATAACATTAAAAAGTCACTGTACAATATCATACCCCTATATACCCGGTCAGTTGCATTGTGTCTGAAGGTAAGCTTCCAAACCCAATTCCAGTAATAGAAAAATTTAAATTGCAGTTTGTAAATGGAAGTGAAACTACGGCTGTTCCACTACCAGTAAGATAAGTCGTTCCATTTACTTGGACTGTAGGATAAAATGGAGAAGTTGCTCCTGTATATAGCGTTAGATATAGTTTAAGACCAGAGAGTGCTGGATTAAAGTTACCCTGATACTGTGCAGTGTTATTAGGGGGAGAACCTAAAGCGTCATTACCTATGTAGAATACACTAAAACAAGGGGGTCCCGGAGGATCAGGTATATCTCCTTGTTGCGTAAAACTATAGTGCATCCGTGTAAGTGTAGTGGGAGTATTAAATTGTCCACGACACACTACACTATTATGAGGGACCCACAAACCTATGTTCACGATGTAATATCTCCAACCATTACCCATGTATTAGGACCAGTTTTAATAATACTACACCCAGCAAATGTTGCACGGATCTTAGGTCCAACAGCACTTGCTAAAGTTACACCAGATGCACCTACTACAGTAACTTGACCTGAGTTAGTTTGAATAAGATCTATACCAGTTCCAATAGGAAAATTTACAGAAGTATTCAAAGGAATAGTCACAGTAATAGGAGAGGTATTACTTAGTGATACCCTATTGTTGGCATCAGTCAGCGCAAGGGTATAGCTAGTTCCAGTTTGATCATTTAGTGTAGGAGCATAACTTCCACCAGAAGCATCAATGGTAATGTTAGAACCTGAAGGTGTGACCGTGATGTTTGAGCCAGCGACAATGTTGAGTCCACCTGTAAGTGAATTCAAACTGGTAACACCACTATTGCTGACAGTAACGGTTCCAGAAGAGCCAGACACCCCTATGCCTGTACCTGCGCTGATAGTAACAGCACCAGTGTAACCATTAACGCTAGTCACTCCACCAGCAATAGACGCTACAGTACATTTGTAAGTAGGTCCACCTGTAGGGGTAAACATTAACCAATCTGTAGGTGAAGCTGTACCTGAAGTAAGTTCATCTGGTCTTCTAGAGGGCATCAATCATCTCCTTATAATCGTCACAATTACTGCATACTTGTTCACCATTACGAGATTTGCCAAATCGTCTACATTCAGTATACTTTCCGCAATGGTAAAGATTGGAAGAACCACAACATCCAGTATTAGGTTTTTCTGCACCTAAATAAATGCAACGCTTTTCAAAGCGTCTTTGTACTTCAGCCATCTTGGCTTTAGTTTCAGGTGAAATAGCTCGGGTAGGAACAGGAAACGAAGGAGTCTGTACAGGTGGAGGAGACATAATGGCTTGCACTGTCTCATCCCAAAGTACATACGAAAACCTATCATTGTTAAATCTAATCAATGATTTGCTTGGACCTGAATCTATTACATTACCTGCACCGGGAGGAGGAGGCCATACATCAGGAAGTGGATCCAGATCATGGATACACCCATTGATTACAGGATTAGGAAATCGGAGAGCATACAAGTTAATTTCAGGTTGACCTGTAAGAGAGGGTACTGTAATTCGTGCATACCAATGACTGTCTGTAGTAGTCACATCAAAGGTAGAAGTACCTGTTCCAGCAATTACCCATGGTCTACCGGGAATATCCCGTAGTCTGACCGCTACACAGATGTCTCCTTTATTCACTGTCTTTACAAGAACATCATAGCCACCTCTGGCATTAAACTGGTAATTCTGATACGCTCCGTTTACTTCTCCCGGACACCCTACTGCCAATAAATTGGTAGTAGGATCAGAAGTTGTAGGGTTAATTACGCTGGGTAATTCTCCAGTGCCACACGCACAAGGTCCTGTTGTAACACCACAACCTGCTTCCAGAATGCCTAATTGCCCCCACCATGGCCCCTGAAATCTGGGATCATAGTTACCAATGTCTAATGGTCTGGAAGATATGGTAAAACAAGAGTGTGTGTAATTACCTACAGGTACGCCACAACCTTCTCCACTTAAGCCGACTTGATGATAACTACAAGCAAACCTCCATGGAAACAACTGCACAGAAATGGACATAGACTTGACATCAGATGCACATGGAGAAGACATTTCAAATGGAACTAAATCTCCTGTAAAGGTCCAATTGATTGTTCTGTCATTGATATCATCACCGGGATTCAATTGTCGAAATACAACTCCACTTCCACTTTGACAGTTTACCCATTGGTTTTCTTCTGTAGGAGGATCCATTTCTTCAGCGGGTACTAATCGCTGCATGGATACTTCACAGAACAGAGAATTGGCATCTACTACAGTCATGCTGACTTGAAACCGCAAAGTCAATCCATGACCGGGAATAGAGTATGTACCATCGTCACATCTGGGAGCCCCTACATCTGTAATGTAGTAGCCAATCCAGTAACCATCTTCAGGGTTATCTCCTTTAACACAACCTAATCCAATAGGAATGATTCTATTTTTAAACCACATTGAAATAGGAGAGTCATAAGATCCACAGGATTCTGAATGAAAGTTTAAATACATTACCCCACCTTTCATGGGGTAACCAATAGGAGTACACGCTAATGAACACTCCAGCGTAACAGGACCAGAGTAAGTATCCAATGGCTTACATATGTCATACGCTGGTACAACTACTTGTGTTTCACACTTAATAGGTTCTTCTGTTTCCGGATCAATACACGCTGTAGCAGCTTGTCCCTTAGTATTGTAAGGTCCTAAGTAAGTGGTGTAGCATACATTCTCAGGAGGAAGATTGTAAAACTGTGTTACGCTCTTACCCTGTGTTACAACCCTACCACAAAGACACCACCAACCTTGGGGGCATTCTATTCCATAACAATTCAGAATAGCTTCTTCTTCAGTGGTGTAAGGTCCAGACCAATAGATAGCTTCTTCAGGTGTAGGATCGTCTTCCCTTTCCTGAACTTCTCCTGTACCTCCTGCACTACATACACAGTACCAAGCCATTATGCCCCCAATCGTAATCCAAAGTTTGATAAAGATAGTCTTGTGTTGTATTCAGTCAAGTTATCTGGGTTAGTAGCACCTTCTCTAAGTGTAAACAAGAAAGGTAATAACCACTTTGCTCCTACAGGAGTGTTGCCACATTGAAGAAACATATAAGGTTCAAACGGAACATTGGGTGTAGGATCTCCTGTACCATTAGGTTGAGTAAAGAACCACCATCTTGCTCTGGCAATTCTTGGAGATTTGATTTGATCCTTACCTTCTTCTGTTTGCATCCCTGCGTAAATCCATAGTTCTACATTCAAGTATTGTACCGTAGAGCGTAGTCTAAAAGGGTATGGATGTGTTTCAGGATCCCATGGTCTGGAAGGATCAATAGGTCTTCCACAAAATGGTTCTTTACATATGCCTGTAGAAAAGAAAGGTATGAACGCAAGTCCTTTAAGTTTACCCCAGAGTTCATCTTGTTTGTTGTAAATAGATAAGGGGTTACAAAAAGGTAATTGCCACATATGGACATCATTATCATCCCAGTTCAATTCTCTACCACTATCTTCGTAATACCCTGTAGCAAGAAAAGGTGTAGGCATATTTTCAGGAGCGTATATCCAGCCTCCCGGCCATGCCACACCCAACCAGTCTACTCCAGCGTTATAAGGATCTGTTAGATTATCCATCCAATCTATATTTAAAAACTGATCCAGCATTGTCTTGCGTTCAGGCTCAGTAGTAGGTAACTCTACATTAGCTAATGGAATATAAGCAGATGGGTTTAGCCAGCGTGGACCTTCATATGTAATAGTGTAAGGTAAACTTGGAGGTACACCAAAAGGTAATACAGTTTTAGGATCCCATTCTTTTACTTCTTCCAAATCAAACTTATAATTTGTATTCATTATAATGTTTTTTGAAGTTGTACCATAAGCATAATCTGTAGCATATACATATGCACTTTTACTTATACCCGGTCCCCATCTAAATATAATTGTGTCATCACAGTAACCAGATTGTTCCGTTATAGGTGCAGCCAGTTGTGTAGTACATACAACAACACTAGCTGCCATTGTAGGAAATGGAGTACCAGCTAATTCATTACTTGTGTAGCATAAACCATTAAGGGCTTCTGCTTTAAAACCTCTCATGAAGCACCTGTTACATTTACGGATATAGTTAAACCTGCTCCGTAATAAATTGTAGTAGAACCTGTAAAAGTTGAATTGTCACAATGACTGGATGAACCTGAAGCAGACGGTCCAAAACCTAATTGACCTGTTCTAGAACCATCTTCATATTCTGTCATACACAATTGGTACAACACATAAAAAGGATAATTTGGACTAGAATAAGTTGCAATACCATCACAGTTAGCATTTTTGTTTAGAGTGAATGGAGCAGAAGTTGTGCTTAATCCAGCGGCTGCACAAGCTCCGGGAGGTCCACTACAGCTATAAGTTCCTGAAATGCTACCGGGAAGATTTAGGTGTCCACACGCTGGGTAAGCCGTAAGCAATGCTTCCAGTGGGCTATTAGGATCCCCATAGCAAGTAAAGACTTGTACTACTTCTGGCATTACGGCACCTGATAGGTTACATACAATTGGTTACCTACACATTGTACCGATGAGATTGCACTTCCACTGAACTTGGAAATGATCTCAAACAATTGAGTTTCGACTTCTGTGGTTTCTTCTGCAAATAAAGGAAACCTGTACGAGATTCTTCCCCATCCTCTGTATCGCATAAATACAAAGTCGTCCAAAGAAACTTGTCCACTTCCTGTAACAATCGCTGGGTTGACCAGAATGTTATCAGGGGCGTTGACTTTCCCTTCAGACTTACCATCAAACTCTGCGTAACCTGTCATGCTATTGGTGGGTACAGTCAGTGCCCATCCATACGCATACATTTCTACAGGTACTGCATCTTCAGGATTCAATCTAAAGAAAGAAGGATCATCTACCATGATCTTTTCTTTAGTTAAGATTTTAGCTACAAAGAAATCCTTATCAGGAAGTTGAAGCTGAGTACCAGTAAAACTAGAAGTAACTCCAAGTCCTGCATTGACTGCGTTAATCACGATAAGATCCTCCCGGAATAAAATCAGACATACTGTCTGGTATTTCCAGTGATGTAAATTTTAGTGTAGGCTTCTCTTCGGCCTTAGTATAAATATATCCAAAGTCTTCTGCAAAGTATTCTGCTATAGCTGCTAAAGTTTTTCGTATTAAGAAGTATGTGTATACTTTAGTAACATGAAGTTTGTCTGCTATTTCCTGTGTGTAGTAACCTCCCTGTACATATAAGGTTATAGCTTTCTTTTGCTTTTTAGATATGCGTTGTGTTTTAGTAAGTAGATCAATAGCTTCCCAAAAATCATCTTTAAGAGGAGAATGTCCCCTGACAGGAATTTTGTCTAAGACTTTATTGGGAACACTATCTGCAAGTAAAGTCTGGTCTTCG